>NZ_JADBTX010000048.1:0-77527 GCF_020245945.1 Microcystis sp. M015S2 | reverse complement strand
TATCTACTAAGAAAAACTTTAATCCCACATCAATCCCAGTGGTTTTCTGGGAAGGCGTTAAAGGCTTAACCGTGTCTCTGGGGTCTAATTTAAGGCAAAACTGCACATAATAACCATCGGCACGATTAAGGATTCTTACCCTTTTAATCTGG
This sequence comes from Microcystis sp. M015S2, assembly GCF_020245945.1. Taxonomy (NCBI): domain Bacteria; kingdom Bacillati; phylum Cyanobacteriota; class Cyanophyceae; order Chroococcales; family Microcystaceae; genus Microcystis; species Microcystis sp. M015S2. Next base: position 77,375 of record NZ_JADBTX010000048.1, on the reverse strand, counting down.
TCTGGTTGATAGTAATTAATATCTCTAGAACCAATCAGTTTAAGAGTACCAATACCTTTTTTGTCTGTAAAGCTAATATGACGTTTATTTGCTGATAGCTTCCATCCAGATACTTTATACTCAACAGAACGAGAATGTTTTTTAAACTTAGGGTAGCCTTTCTTTCCTTTAACTTTATTTTGGCAATTATCGTAAAACCGAGTAATTGCCCGCAAGGTTCTTTCTACGGCAGTCTGACAAGCATGGGAGTTTAAATCATCAACAAATTTAAACTCTTTCCTTAATGCTGTGTTGTACCGAAATAACTCTGTTTTGCCAACACCCCGATTATCCATCCAATAACGCAGAACTTTATTCCGAACAAATTGGGTTGTCCGTATTGCTTCGTTAATGGCTTCTATCTGATTAGGTTTTGGCTTAACTTTGTATTCTAGTACAAACATCTTGACACTGCTCGACCGAGTATCAATATCTTAACACAAAATTTCTTAAGTTGACAATACATATTTAAGCGGAGGGCGGGGCTTGTACCCAAATTTTCGGTCAGAGTAGAACAGGCTACTTGGGAGCGGCTGCTACGATACCAAAATCGCATCGGTACGGCAACCCTCGATGGGGCTATCAAACGAATGTTAGAAAGTATCGAGAACGGCCAACTCTAACGGGCCGTTAACTCGGTTTGACTTGCTCACTTAACGATTCGTTAAGTGAGAGGAGAATTGATCGGACTGAACAAGGGACTGACCATAGGTAAGGCCGATATCGGTTGGAATCTTTCTTAACAAAAAAGTAAAAAACTTAAAAAAAGAGCAAATGATTGATGGGTATAGTTTTGAAAGAAGGAATCGAGGTCGAGGTCATCAAAAAAATGGAGAAATGGGCGGATCGAGAATTACAGTATGGGGGGCGGAGTGGAAAAATCGGAGGGAAGATGCGAACGATGGATAGGCTATTGACCAAGGAGCACCGACGACCATCTCAGAAAATGGGAATTTGGCTGGCAACTTTGTGGGGATGCCTCTGTCCAGGATTAGCGATCGCCGGAGTTCCCAATGGAACTTGGCTTTCTCAACCTCAAATTCGGTTTCATTCGTCCACTAACACCCTCGGCCAGGTCATGAAAGACATCCAAAGCCAAAACTATAAGGTGGTCTTCCTGGATTTTCGGGGAGTGTCCGATGAGGTACAGAGGCGGGTGAGTCGGGAGGCGCGAGAGTACAAGTTAATGCCGGTGGTCTGGGTTCAGTCGCCCCAGTACCGTTCCCTGAGCGTCGCTGAACTGATCCATGAAGCGCGTCACGGGGATGGGATTCAAGTCGATGACCATTTTTTTGCCCATTATTCGGAGAGGGAGTTCCAATCTCTAGATTTTCAGTACCGGAAACCGATTTTTTGCAGCATTCAGCCATTTCAGGCAGATTTAGTAACAGGGGGTCGGTGCAATCAGCTTGACGTTCAATGTTATGCCACCGAAAATTTTCGGAACTGTATCGCCCTGGCCGAAAGACTCAATGCGGTGGTGAGTTTGTCGGAGCAAGATACTTTTAGATATAGAGAGCAACTGGGAGCGCGGCCTTTCAACGTTATAGGTCAGAAATGTTGAATCCGTACATAAAACTTTACATACAAGCTGACGAGAACAGGATAGTCATTAAATTCCATAATTGCAAAAATGTTTTAGACAAACTCAATTATAAACAAAGTAATGTAATTGAGAATTTAATTTACCTTATCCTATTTTTAGCCCTGAAATATATGATAGCGATGATAGTTTAAAAAATCTAAATCTGGTGAGAAGCGATCGGGAACATTTAAAGTTTTACCGCGATAGTTGATAAAATTTAGTGCTAACGTCTCGCTACCTTGATCCTGAGCCTTTTTTTCGATCTCATGGCCAATAATTAATCTTAAATCCTCATCGAAACTAATTAAACCTCGATCGAAAGCAGTATCATGAGTACGAGCTAGGCACAAGCCATTATGAGGGTTTAAACGCTGTTCAGGAAATTGACTCCAGGGTAATATATGACTAGCTGTTAGTAACAGAGGAATGGGATTTCCTGTAATACAGCAACGATAGTTATATAGGGCTAAAATTGTCTTTCTAAAAAAGTTTTGTCCGATTCTAACTTTTCTGATTGCCTCGGTTTCTGTTTTGATCTTTTCCGAAAAATCAAGTCTAGTAAAATCCTCTTGCTGTTCGTTGATAACTCCTAAAAGAACTTGTAATTTTTCCTCACTTTCTAGGGCTAATTCTGTCCAGTTATCCTCGAACTCCTGCCAGATTTGCCGATCAGCTTTACTGATACCTTTTAACCCCTGTACTCCTCGCAATTGATGCCTGGGATCGAGAGAACCAAAATTACATAATTTCATCACCAGGGCCGATGGTGTTCGCTGTAACTTTTGAGCGACTTCGATAATAACAGGATTATTGGTGTGGAATTGTCCATAGGGAAATTTATAGTATAAATTGAGAGCGATCAGCAGCTCATCCCTTGTCCATAAATTCTTAGTCATAGCCCCTAAAAAATACCACCATCAGCCCTGAAATTACTGCTCAAATCAAATCGGGAAAAACTTCGCGCACTGCTGGATGAATTAACCGATGATTGGCGACATTTAACCCCTTAGCGAGGGAAACATCTTGCTCCAAAGCTTTTATCCCATGGTCGGCTAATTTAATAACGTAGGGTAGGGTACTATTATTTAAAGCTTGGGTTGCCGTCCAGGGGACTGCTCCTGGCATATTAGGCACTCCATAATGTACTACTCCCGACTCCAGGTAAGTCGGTTGACTGTGGGAAGTGGCCCGCAGAGTTTCCACGCAGCCGCCTTGGTCCACTGCCACATCGACAATTACAGAACCAGGGTTCATTTTGGCGACTAAAGAGCGAGAAACCAGCGTAGGCGCTCGTTTTCCTAAGACTAGCACTGCCCCAATCAATAAATCGGCCTTAGGAACCACATTTTCTAATTGTGCCGAGCTACTATAAAGCAATTCTACCCTGGAACCGAATAAAGTCTCTAAATAGGCCAAGCGCTCGACGTTAATATCTAAAATAGTTACTTTTGCCCCCATACCGATGGCAATTCTGGCCGCTTCCGTACCCACCACACCACCGCCAAGGATAACCACTTGTCCAGGACTCACCCCGGGGAAACCCCCCAGTAAAACTCCCCTACCTCCCTGTTGTTTTTCCAGATAGCGGGCCCCAAATTGTACCGAAAGACGACCGGCAATAACACTCATGGGAGTTAAGAGAGGCAAGCGACCATCGGCAAGCTCGACCGTTTCATAGGCGATCGCAGTTGTTCCCGACTCGATTAATGCTTCCGTTAAATAGCGCTCGGCCGCTAGGTGTAAATAGGTGAATAGGAGAGCTTCCTTGTTTAAAAAGCCGTATTCTGCCTTAAGCGGCTCTTTTACCTTGACAACTAGCGGTTTATCCCAAACTTGGGCCGCTTTTTCCACAATTTTGGCCCCAGCTTTTTGGTAATCCTCATTGCTGAATCCAGCACCCAATCCGGCGGCCGTTTCCACAAATACCCTGTGACCGCGATCATTGAGTACACGCACACTACTAGGACTCAAACCGACGCGAAACTCTTGATCTTTAATCTCTTTGGGAACACCTATTTCCATAGTTTGCTTCTGGGGGACTATTTCTAACTAGGGTATGCTGAAAAAGTTTTTCGGTGGGGGTAGGGTGTGGGGTGTGGGGTGTGGGGTTTTAGCCATTTTCAGGGGAAAAGTCCCTGAATTTTCCCCCGGATCACTCCAAGGACCAGTACTTATCGGACAATGTTTTTAGATTTATTCAGCCAACCCTATAGTTGCGAGTTATCGGGCATACTATTGGGGAATTCTAGAAACTTTTTTGGTATTCTTCTAGCAAATCGATTAAATCCACCTGACATTTGGTGGGTAACAAATCCGCTAGAGAAACTTGCAGATGACCACCTCCGAGGGTGACTTTAATCTCCCGCAGGATAGACATGACTGCATTCTCGCTTAAGCTGTCGTTTTCGAGCAAAGGGAAGACTTTTTCGGCAACGACGCTGTGTAAATGTGCTTCCCGGAGATAGAGATGCCATTTAGCCACGTCAATGTAGATATTGTCGCCGATTTGGGCCGCCAGATTTTCGATGTCCTGAGTTGTGTTAGCCATGGGATGTTACCGAGTAGTTAGCGATCGCCGCTATATAAATCAAATGTCCCACCAATAGGATAGCCCAAATTCCCGTGAACAGATTCAACCAAGTCCAATCGGAGAATTTAATGATATGAAAGAACCACAACCCTGAATTAATCGCTAAAAAACCAGCCACATGAACGGCGAAATTCATGCGATCATCTAAACGTCGGAAAGCGGGATCGTTTTTGCGATCGGGTTGACGGGGCCAACGAGGAGGCATAAGCAGTGATCAGTGATCAGTTATCAATTATCAGTGTACCGTTTTTTTAGCCAATAGATTTTGTCTTTGATCCCCCCTGCCCCCCTTGATAAGGGGGTGGCGATCCCCCTGCTCCCTGCTACCTGCCACTTGCTCCCAACTCTTGACCATCTCCAATCAGGATAAACGCCGCCCAAAAGAAAGGATGAAGGTCAATATGGGCGAGTTTTGCTTGACGGAGGGCTTCCGCTTTGGTCATGCCCTGTTGTAAATTAGTATAAAATTGATTTAAAATCGCCGCCGTGGGCAATTCTGGGCTGTTTTGTTGGGAATATTGCACAAAATCGGTGGCATTCCAAAGACTGGCGAGGGTGGTTTTGGCCCCCGCTCTTTCCCAAACATAGGCCAAACCCGCCAAACCGACTCCATCCACTTCCCGCGCCGTTTCACAAGCGCCAATAGTAATCAGTTCGGTGTTTTGCAGTCCCAGTTTCACGGCATCTTTGAGTTCATACTCTCTCTTGTTGGCAAACAGTAGGGTATTCGCTTTCATGCCTAGGCTAGGACACCCCTCTGGACGGAAACAACCATGAGTGCCTAAGTGCAGAATAGGAAACCGAGGCGATTGGCTTAAAAAGGCGTCGAGGGTGGCTTGTTGGTGTTTGTAGATTTGGCTGTTGGCATAGGTTTTTTGCAGAAAGTCGGCTTGAGCTTCTGTGCCGATTAATTCGACTTGGGTGGGACGGGGATTAGCAAAGACGAGGACACTAGGATTATTGACTTTCGGCGTGGGTTGGGGCTGCACTTTACTCAGACGGGTGAGGTAGTGAATGGGATATTTTTGCAGGAGATACTGTTGGGTTTGGCTGTCGTAGAGGGTTTCAAAGGGGATTCTTTGCAAAGCGCCTGTGGCAATGATGGCCAGGGTTTGATTCGGGGCAATTTGGCCTTCAATGGGACGAATCAGCAGGTCATAGAGTTGGGAACTGAGGGCGCGATCGACGATTTCTAGGTCGCTTTCCAGTTGGCTGGCGTAGCGTTGCAAAAGCTGATTAAGATCTTTAGGGACGGGAACTTGCTGAACCTGAAGGGTGGTACGGGTGAGGATAAAGAGGGCAACGGTATGTTCAACGTTATCTATCCCTGTGAGTAGGACGGGTTGGAGGAGGGTGGTATTAGCAGGTAGATTGGCTTGCAGTTGGGCGAGGTCGGTGGGGGTAATTTCCAGTAAATCGGCTAATTCGGGGTATTTTTCCACAAGGATTTCCGCTTGTTCGCTGAGGGCGGCTTCTTGTTGCCGGACTTGTCGGGAGAGGGTGTCGCTGAAGTTGGTTTGTAATTCTTGGCGCCGGGCTTCCAGTGTCCGTGCCTGTGCTTTCCACTCCTGATAAGCTTGATTGGCGACAGGATTTTTGACTTGTCCTTCCGTTCCCGCAAGGCGATCGTAATCCACGAGGTCAAAAGTGGTGCTGAGATTTGCCCATTCAAAGGCTTTCTGAGGGTAATTCTGGCGAATGAGCAGATCCACTAAGGCGATGCTTGTCCCTTGCTCACTTTCTAGGAAAGTTGCCCGCAAGGAACGGCTAACTCCCCGCCGTAGCTCCAGAATCAGATTAGCGGATTTTTCTAGGGAGTCAATCGCCACTTCTGGTTTTCCTTGATCCCGATAGACAAGACCGATATTACTGAGAGTAGTGGCTTCCTGTGAGCGATCGCCCACTGCCCGCGATAAGGGTAATGCCTGTTGGTAATAGTCTAATGCCTTCTGTTTCTCCCCTAAATCTGAATAGACAGCCCCGATATTGTAGAGGGTATTGGCTTCCTGTGAGCGATCGCCGACTGCCCGTGATAGGGGTAAAGCCTGTTGCAAGTAGTCTAATGCCTTCTGTTTCTCCCCTAAAGCAGAATAGACAGCACCAATATTACTGAGAGTAGTGGCTTCCCCCGTGCGATCGCCAACCGCCTGCGATAGAGGTAAGGACTGTTGGTAGTAGTCCAAAGCTTTTTGCTTTTCTCCTAAATTGTCATAGATAAGACCGATACCAGTGAGGGTAATGGCTTCCCCTGTGCGATTGCCCACCGCCCGCCATAGGGGTAAAGCCTGTTGCAAGTAGTCCAAGGCCTTCTGTTTCTCCCCTAAATTTCTATAGACCCCCCCGATATTATTGAGAGTAGTGGCTTCTCCACTGTGATCGCCCACTGCCTGACTTAAGGGTAAAGCCTGTTGGTAGTAGTCTAAAGCCTTTTGTTTTTCTCCTAAATCATCATAGATACGCCCTAAACCGGTGAGGACGACTGCTTGCTCTAATTTGCTATCGAGTTGCTGATAAAGCTTTAACGCCTGTTGCCACTTCCCTAATGCCCCCTGATAGCCTTGTAATGTTCCAGACTGGAACAATTCAGCACCTTCTTGAAGTAATCGATCTGCTTCTTGACGTAAATCCGTCTGCACCAATAGGGGGGAAGCCATAACCGTCAAATGCGGCGCTGTTACGACTAGCCCTAGACTGAGTAAGATCCCTAAACCTGTCTTCATTGCTTCCCCTCGCCAGACTCAAATGATTCCTTATATTATCTCAACAATGCCAGTATCAGGATTTTGAGGATTTGAGGATTTTCAGGATGGGGTTGAGGGTGGGTGTCTTATTCCCTGTATCTTTTAATTATCTACTCCTTGCCAATAACCTAATCCTGTTAATCCCTTAATCCTCAATGCCAGTATCAGGATTTTGAGGATTTGAGGATTTTCAGGATAGATATAATATTCTTTATGATCCTTTAATTATAGACTCTTCACAAGTCACCTAATCCTGTTAATCCCTTAATCCTAAAAATCCTGATCTCAGGATAGGGTTGAGGGTGGGTGTCCTATTCCCTGCATCCTTTAATTATAGACTCTTCACAAGTCACCTAATCCTGTTAATCCCTTAATCCTAAAAATCCTGATCTCAGGATTGAGGGGATTTGAGGATTTTCAGGATAGATATAATGTTCTTTATGATCCTTTAATTATGTACTCCTTGCCAATAACCTAATCTTGTTAATCCCTTAATCCTCTAAATCCTGATACTGATATTTGTTATCTATTATTAAATATCTTTTTGTATTCTAAACTCGTTGCGCCAAAGTTAATTAATAGACCAACGGGAAAATTATAAGCAACGACGTAATTTTTTGCTTGTGCAAGATGGACAGCTTCTAGGCGAATTACCGCTTTTAATTCGACAATGACTTTTCCTTCTACGGTAAAATCAGCGCGTCTTGTTCCGACTTGTATTCCTTCATAAAAGATAAGTTGTTCTTTTTCTCTTTCAAAGGTTAATCCTGTTTTTCCTAATTCAATATCGAGACATCTTTGATAGATGACTTCTTGAAACCCATTCCCCAGTGTTCGATGGATTTTCATACAACAACCAATAATTTTATAGGTGATTTCGTCTAATTCCATAATGCCAGTATCAGGATTTAGGGGATTGGAGGATTTTCAGGATAGGGTTGGGGGTGGGTGTCCTATTCCCTGCATCCTTTAATTATAGACTTTTCACAAGTCACCTAATCCTGTTAATCCTTTAATCCTAAAAATCCTGATCTCAGGATTTAGGGGATTGGAGGATTTTCAGGATGGATATTATAGTCTTTTTATCCTTTAATTATAGACTCTTCACAAGTCACCTAATCCTGTTAATCCCTTAATCCTAAACATCCTGATCTCAGGATTTAGGGGATTGGAGGATTTTCAGGATGGATATTATAGTCTTTTTATCCTTTAATTATAGACTCTTCACAAGTCACCTAATCCTGTTAATCCTTTAATCCTAAAAATCCTGATACTGATTTTTATTGACATAATTTTGGTGATTAATTTGCCCGACAACGCAACACTCCTGCCGCTTTTAACTCGCCATTAGCAAATTCTAACTGTTTCAAGACATAACCATAAGCCCCTTTCTGAGTTAACTCTCTTTGCATCTCTGGAGGCAAATCTGATAAGTTAATCTCTACCTGCTTACGCTTTTGCTTTTCCACCAAACTCAAATGCTCAAAACGGCGCGGTACAGCATAAACCGAACCACATCGCTTGTCCTCTCCCTGAATCACAATTATCGGGTTTTCGGCAATACTGATGATGGTTTCTCCCTCTAAGGTTAATTGTGTCACTTGGGCAATGGGTAGATCAAACTCCTTACCCCCTTGCTTAAAAGAAATCCGACGCTGAGGGCGATCAAACCGAGTTAACGTCACCCCCTTATAATCTCTGCCATTTTGTAACGTAATATTTGCTAATCGTGGTAAAGCCGCTTCGAGGGTGGGTGCTTGAGCGATACTAGAAACAGTCAAAAATCCCCAAAAAACTAAAGCTATACCAGATATAATTTCCAAACGTCTGACCATAACTCGCCCTACAATGATCATCTATAATAACTTTAATTTTAGCGTTCTTTTTTAGCGTTAGTAGCCCCCTGTGACGACTCCTTCTCCCCCGACGATTCTCCTCAATCTTGCCAGTGCCGCCGGTCTCATTGGTGCGGGATTGTACTATACAGGTTGGGTCTATCGTTGGGCATACTTTGCCTATTACCAACTCGGTATCACCAGCCTCGATTTTCCGGTTGAATCCTTCTTATTACTCCCTCTTCAAGTCTTCTTTGGTACGCCTCAAAGTATTGCTAACACCCTCATTATTGCCCTTCTGATTCCTATACTTTTTCAGCTTTCCACCCTTTGTCTTGCTTTCCTTCACTGGCAATATCAACAGTGGCTCACTAGACTAAAAAATTGGCAACTGAAAAGACAAAACCAACGCAATCGCCGAAAAATACCCTATGCTCCTCGTCCCCGCTTTCAGCGTCAGTTAACCCTTCCTCTCGTCTCAGAACTGATTCTCCTGAGTTGGATTCTCTTACTCATCTTCCATCTTGCCCGGGATCAAGGTTTAAAGGATGCCCGTCGAGATGCGGTGAATCCCACTTCTACTCTCCCCGTTGTCACCCTGATTAGTGCCAAGGAACTGCTCATTTTAGGTAAAGAAGCAGGGGATCTTGACCCCAATCAGCCCCTTTTTGAAGCCCTAACGCCCGAAGATCAGCAGAGTCTCATTGGCGATCCTAATTTAGCCCGCATTATTCAACAGCGCAACCTAACCGATACGGAGCAAGATCGCGTCTGGCGATTATTACTGGAAAGAGGGGGATGGCTGTACCTTTTTCGTGCTTTACCCCAAGATGCCCCCAAAACTGAACATCCCGTACTGCTAGGTGTCGCTAAATCTAGCGTCGGTCGGCAGTTGCTTATTTTAAGCCCTGAACCCGTTAAATCCACTGAATAGTAGAGAACAGTCTCAAGTTATCTACTGGTGGCAATTTCCACTTCGGGTAAGATTTCTAAAGATAAACGAGTTCTGACAGTGCCGGAAAGACGTTTAAGCAGTTGCGGGCGTAAATCGCGCAGAATATAGATTAATTCGTCTCCTTTGCGCCATTCTTCCCTTTCTGTTACTACCTGTAGGGAATTATCGCGACGCAATAGTAGGGGCAGCAGTTCGCCATTTTCAATTAATTTAGTTAATCTGGTTTGTTGTTCGCTCAAATCATTGCCTTTAAAGATAGTTTTACCCAATTTAATCTGATTATCGTCTAAATACTGATTCCATTCCTTGACCGAAAAACTGGGGAGAAAAACCTGATTAACCTTATTTTTATCTGGGTTGGGGGTTCCCGCAAAGGCAGCCAACACCCGGGGAGGATGAAACTCCTCGCCGGCTCTCTGGGCTAAAACCAGATTAACCTCGCTATTATTAGTCAAAACCAGAAAAGTTCCCATGGATTCGATTCCCGCTTGTTGCAGTATTTTTGTATCAAGTGCGCTACTCTGCAGCACCGTCAAACCGTCGGCTGCCGCTTGCTGACAGGCCCCGGCATCCGTATCGATTAAAACCACGTTTTCCCCTTGTTCTTGGAATAAAGAACCGATTAAGCGACCTAGGGGATTACAACCGACGATTACTGCTCCTGTTGCCGCAGAAGAAGTGATTTTTAGCCCTTTTGCCACCCACCGCGCCGTTAATCCCTGAATAAAAACGGTCATTAAAATTGTTAAAAAGACTAAAGCTTTGATCGCTTCACCGCCATTAATACCGGCACGGGTGAGTAAAATAGCAAATAAAGAAGCTACAGAGGCGGAAACGATTCCCCTAGGGGCAACCCAAGCGATAAATAACTTATGTCGCCAATTTAGATCACTTTTTAGGGTACACAGAGCCACACTCAGGGGACGCACCACCAGCATCAAGACTAACACAGTCAGGACGCTGCCCCAACCCAAAGCGATGACACTGGCGATCGAAAGATCCGCCGCTAGTAAAATAAACAGTACCGACACGCAAAGAGTGGTTAATTGACCCTTAAAACGCCTTAATAACCGCTCATCGGGAACAGCCGCCGCTTTTAGCACAATTCCCGCCATTACCACCGCCATTAACCCCGATTCACTGCGACTAAATTGCGATAAACCAAATAACCCCCAGACTCCCGCTAAAACCACGAGATTCTTTAACTCAAAAGTCAGAAAATTGCAAGTTTTTATAATAAAACTTAACAATCCGCCTCCAGCAATGCCGATCGCCGCCCCGATGCCTAAACGCAGGGTTAAACCAGTGATAATTTCCATGGGGCGGGCATGACTATCAATAATCGTATTTAGCACCACTACGGCTAAAATTGCGCCCACAGGGTCGATTAATACCCCTTCCCCTTCCAAAAGCGTCGCTACTCGCCGATCTACGGCGATTTGCTTCAGCAAAGGCCCGATCACCGTCGGACCGGTTACTACCACTAAAGAAGCGTAAAGAAATGCGATCGGCCAGGGAAATTCCCCCAACCAGTGGGCTGCCATACCGCCACCGATGAGAGTGATGGAAGTACCGAGGGTGACAAGGTTGCGTAAACTGCCAGAAACTCGCCCTAATTCCCGTCCGCTTAGGCTTAAACCGCCTTCAAATAGGATAATCGCCACAGAGAGGGCAACAAGGACTTCTAAGCCAATTCCCAGACTTTGGGGCTGTAGAATTTCCCAACCATCGGACCCTAAAGCAATCCCAAAAATAAGCAGGAAAACAATACTGGGAACTTTCAGGTATTCGGCAATGACTTGGGCTGTAATCCCCGCCACCACAGTGATGACAATTTGCAGAGTAAGGGCGAAAGATGGATCCATGTTTAGCGATCGGTTATCGGTTATCGAGGCGGGGTTATGGTTGGGGTTTAATCATTCTAATTATAGTTTTGATTCCCGCTTCGGCCTGGTCGGGAGGAAATAAGCATAACAAGCTCCAGAAAACGGGTTTCTCAAAGAAACCCGTTTTCTAATGTAATCGCGTAGTGCTATATCATAGACTTATCAAACTTGACAAGTCTTGTTTATGCTTTCAATAGAATACCTAACTGACCAAAACGGACAACCCAAAGCCGTTGTTATTCCGATTGAACTATGGAGACAAGTATTTCCCCAAGAAGATATGTCTTGTGAAGAGTTCACCGAAGCAATAGAAGACTACTGCCTTAACCAAGCAATGGATGAGGCACAGCAGAGTCCACTATTAGATATCGAAGAGGCACTGGCTTATTTGGAGGAATAGATTTACCTTGAAGGTTCAATATCGAAAAAGATTTCTCAAAGATTTGAAGGCATTGAAAAACCAGCCTGTTTATGAGCAAATTTTACAGCTTGCTTTTAGAGATTTACCCAATGCCAAATCATTGCAGGATATTGGTAATGTCAAGCCAATGAAGGGAGCTACCAATCGCTACCGAATACGGCTTGGTGAATATCGATTAGGAATAGCCGTTGTTGATAATAACATTGAGGTAATGCGGCTCCTACACCGACGTGAATTTTATCGCTACTTTCCCTAAATATTCATTAATTTAACTAAAAGTGAGCCATTATGAGTATAGATTCAGCCCTTAAGAATATAGTTGAGAATATGCCCGATGCTCTCAAAACTGAACTTTTACATTATGCCGAATATTTGCTCACTATAGCGGTGTGCAGTCGTATGAAGTACAGTGTCACGAGCTATAAACCATGCTAGGCAAGGCTTGGTCTGTATCTCACTCAAGCGCTTACCGCTATAAGTCTGACCAAACAGAAGAAAATAAACAAGCAGCAAAAGAATCTGTAACTGTTAAAAGAACTTTAGCTGGTTCAATAAAAGGAACTTTCGTTTTACCTTTAGCTAATGACTTTGATGCTCCCTTAGAAGACTTTGAGGACTATAGGTAATGAGGAGTGCTTTAATAGATACTCATGTCTTTATCTGGTTAGCTGAGGATTACCCGATTTTGCCTGTTTCGCTGCGAGATAGTCTTGAAAATACCGATAATGTTTTTGTAAGTATTGCTAGTTTTTGGGAAATATCGATCAAGGTAAAAATTGGTAAACTCTCTCTCTGTTCTGAAATAACTATAACTCAAAAAGATTGGGATTGAATGGCCGTGATTACCACCGTATTGATAATATCGAGAACGGTACAACCGCGACTGAGATCATTGACGGGTTTTTTTAATCCCTGTAGGATTGGACCAATGGCTAAAGCTTTCGTTTCCCGCTGCACGGCTTTATAAGTATTATTACCTGTATTCAGGTCAGGAAAAATAAACACCGTTGCTTGGCCCGCCACCTCTGACCCTGGCATTTTTTGGGCGGCTACTTCCTTATCTACCGCCGCATCGTACTGAATTGGCCCTTCTAGCTTCAAATCGGGGCGTTTTTCCCTAGCGATTTTGGTCGCTTGTCGTACTTTTTCCACGTCTTCTCCCTGGCCCGATTGACCCGAAGAATAGGAAAGCAGGGCGATTCGCGGCTCAATTCCGAATTTTTGGGCGGTTTCGGCAGAAGATAGGGCGATTTCGGCTAATTCCTCGGCACTAGGGTCGGTATTCACCGCACAATCCCCATAAACCAAGACTCGATCCTCTAGACACATAAAAAAGACCGAGGAGACGATCGCACAATCGGGCTTAGTTTTGATAATCTGGAGTGCAGGCCTAATCGTGTGTTGAGTGGTATGCACTGCCCCCGATACCATACCATCGGCATCGCCTCGATACACCATTAAAGTGCCAAAATAGGAGACATCCTGTGCATAATCCCAGGCCATATCGAGATTCATTCCCTTGGCTTTTCTCGCTTCGTAGAGGGTCTGCACATAGCTTTCCAAATGGGGACTAGCCACGGGGTTAATAATTTGCAGGCGATCGAGATCGAGAGTGATACCATGTTTTTTAATCACCATTGCGATCTCGTCTGGTTGTCCCAAGAGGGTTAAATCGACGATATCCTGTTTGATTAAAACTGTGGCTGCCTGGAGGATGCGCGGTTCATTCCCCTCGGCCAAAACGATGTGACGTTTTTGCGCTTTGGCCTGTTGTACGAGATTATAGGTGAACATCTTCGGGGTAATCCCCTGCGTCCGCACAGTGCGAATTTGCGCTTCTAGGTGATCGAGATTGATGTTACCGTAAAAAAGCTGCAGACTGAGGTTAATTTTATCGTAGTCCGTCGAGGTCAGGGTGGTCCGCACTTGGTGGATGCGTTCGGCCGTGGTGTAGGTATCGGTGGTGACGGAGAGAATCGGTAAGGGATCGGGCAAACCTTCAATTAAACGGGCGATCGAAGGATTGAGACTATGACCTGCTGTTAAGACTATACCGGCTAATTGGGGATAATTGGCCGACTGGTGGGCCTGTAACATCCCGATAATCACATCGCCACGATCCCAAGGAGTGATAATTAAACTATCTTCTTTTAGCCGCTCTAGGGCATTTTGCATCTGCATGGCCACCACCAGAAAGTTACTAGCTAAACTATCTAATCTGTGCTGTCCGTAGAGAACTTTTGCCTGTAATTGTTGGGCGATTTCTGCCACTCGCGGGCTGCTAAGTTTGGCATTGTGGGGAATCACTCCTAGGGCATATTCTTGGGGAGGAAAAATTTTAGTCAGGGTTTTCCGTAATTCGTCTATTTTTTCCGCTTCTGCTTGATTGATAATAATCCCGATTACCGTACAACCTTTATCTTGGTAGGTGTCGCAGGAAATCAGGATCGGACTAAGGACATCTTCGATACTGCGATGGTGGGCATTACCTAATATTAAGATGGGATGGCCGAGATTTTTGGCTATTTCTGTATTTAGTTCAAATTCAAAGGCGGAATTTTCTTGCAGATAATCGGAACCTTCACAGAGGATAAAATCATATTTTTTTTCTAAGTTTTTAAACTTTTTGATAATTCTTTCGATGATTTCATCAAATTTTTGTTGTACCAATAAATCCTTAACTTCTTCGTAACATAAACCGAAGGCTTCTTCGTAGGTTTGTTCTAATTTAAAATAATTGAGGATTAAGTCAATGTCTTCGTCCCGATGACCTTCGGAACAGTCGAGAACAATTGGCTGGAAAAAAGCAACTTTATTAGTTTTGCGGAGAATTAAGTCAATAATTCCTAAAGCTACTAACGCTTTACCGCTTCCCGTTGCTGTCGTGCTGATATATAAAGAGTTAGTCATGGGTATATGAAGAATAATAATAGGAGTGGGATTTAATTGGACTACCCCAACCTTGAGGTGGTTTTGATCCCCCCTTAATCCCCCCTTAATAAGGTGGTTTTGATCCCCCCTTAATCCCCCCTTAATAAGGGGGTTTTGATCCCCCCTTAATCCCCCCTTAATAAGGGGGGCAGCGATTAAGTTGTCTATAAGGGCGTGAATTGTTGGCAAATTTTCAGTAAACTATCTTTATTTGTTGGCTAATCCAGAGATTTTTGTCCCAGAGCGATCGCTGTTTAAATATTTACTAGGGAGTGATCGGCTATACCTTGTAATCTAGCAGTTATTTTGTCCGATGGCTGTTCACTGGTAACATTTTTTCCATGAACTTGATTGAATTTCCTCAGATTACAATAAAGACTCCAGAAAATCCTATCACCGGCTTTCCAGCTAGGGCTTGGTTTTTCATAAAGATTTAAGCTTATCTCCCTCGGATTGCCATTAAATCTTAACTAGAAGCAATTACCCCAGATTGTTGAAACCATTGGCTAATTCCGGCGGCTAAAACTTGCGCTAATTGTTTTTGTGCCTGAGTATCGGTAATCCATTCAAATTCTTGAGGATTACTCATAAATCCTAACTCTAATAACAATGAAGGACTACTATAGGGACGAGTTAAAGCTAAATTATTCCAAAATACTCCATAGGAAGGACGGTTAAGATTTTTGGTTAAATAATCGTGGAGAAAAACCGATAAATCCGCTGCCTGGGGATGATACCAAAATATGCCAATTCCTTTAGTATTTAAGGCATCTCCATCATCGGGTAAAGCATTATAGTGAACCGATAGTGCTAGGGTTGGTTGCAGATTATTAATCATCTCTACTCGTGCTGGTAGGGATAAGTCGATGTCCGTTTCTCTGGTTAAATAAACTGTTGCCCCCAATTTTTCTAACTCCCGTTTAATTAATTTAGACATAAGCAAATTAATCTCTTTTTCTGTGTAACCCGTAGGACCGACAGCACCGGTTTCTTTACCTCCGTGTCCGGGATCTAATAAAATAACTTTGCCCTGTAAATTAGCACTTTTTCCCGGAGGATGACGCAGGGTTAAGATTAAATTTGTCCCCTGGTAACGAAGACTATAACCCCACTGTTGTTTTTGATTAAGATTAAAAGTGTATTCTATCGTGGTCGGGTTAATTTGTCGCCAATCTAAACGTCTAACTAAAGGATTATCCACTAGAAAAATTGTATCGGTTTGGGCAATGGTATTATAAAGAGTCAAAATAAATTTATCATCCTCTTGTCTCACGGCGATGGGTACAGGATGGGAGAGGGGGAAAATAATTTCCGTTGCTTGATTGATACTGCGAGAAGAGAGACCACGAATATTAGCATTATCTAGGACTTCATTAACTATTAAACGGGTTTCTCGCTCTAAAATCCAACCACCATAATCTAAGCGTAACCAATCCCCTTCTTTCCCAGTGACTCTCGCTTTCGTACCTTGGGGTAAAGGAGTTAAACGGGAATAATCACTACCCGGCCCCGTGCGCGCTACCCCTTCCGCAGCTATAATTTCAATCACTGGTAAATTTTGATCGCTAATAATGTTAATTTCTCCTTGACTTTGTTGGCTAATCGATCGATTATTTAATTGTGCTGTAAAAATAGGTTTTCCTAAGTTAGCCTCTTGCTTAAACTGCTGACAACCTCGATAGTAACCAGTTTTATCCTCGGAATTCGCTTGATTAAGATTAGTTAAAACTGCGGCATTACTAGGCAGTTTTGTAGTTTGAGTTTGGGGTAAAAGAGGTAAGATTTTATCTCCTAACTGCACAGAAACCTGAGCTTGGGGGGTAGCAATCGCACTAAAACAAATCCATTCCCCCACTAACCTCGTCCTATGGACAGAAGGACTGAGAGAGTTATCAGCAAAAGCTAATTCTTGGGGAATAATTGCTTGAGTATCTCGACGAATTATTTGACGATTAATAGTTTGGTTTTGATAGCGAATAGTGAAATTATTTTCGCCAACTTCTAGGGGAAAACTAGGGGCAAAATATCCTTTAGCACTGCGTTGAATCGGTTGATTATTGAGCAAAACTTGACCCGATGGAGGAGCAGAGCCAATAAAAAAGATTCTCGATGCCGTGGTTTGATGATTATCGGGAGGATAAACAATCATTAATGAGGTAGATTTAGCGCTGATGCTGTCATAAAAACCGATTAATAGCACTAAAACTAAACCGATTAAGATATTTTGCCCAAAAGTTCTCACTTTTAACCAGAATGGCCCCATATTATCCCCCTCTTAGCTGACAAATATTATCCTAAGACAAATTCTAAAGGTTTGTTGTTCGTCTTCTAAGCTGTACTGTATTTAAACTGATCGGGAAAATTTAGTACAAATGCTCTGACTTCTTCTCCCCTCTCCCTGTTTTTGACCCTAATCCCTTATGATCGATATAGATTAACTTTTGTAAAGGAATCGGAGTTATGGCTTTAACCGTTGGAACAATCGCACCGAACTTTACCACCACCGACGATACTGGAAAAACCGTTTCCCTGTCGGATTTTCAAGGTAAAGTCGTAGTTTTATACTTCTATCCCAAAGATGATACCCCCGGCTGCACCAAGCAAGCGCAAAGCTTCCGGGATAACTACCAAGAATACCAAGACAAGGAAATAGTAGTCTTCGGGGTGAGCAGGGATGACCAGGGTTCCCATGCACAATTTAAAGAAAAATACGGCCTACCCTTCCAATTGCTCGTAGATACCGATGGTGCTATCACCAAAGCTTATGATGTCGATGGTGGTGGTTATTCTAAGCGCGTCACCTATATCATCGATGGAGAAGGCAAAATTAGCCATGTGGATGACAAAGTGAATACCGCCAGTCACGCATCGGATATTCTCTGTGTAGTCGGTTAATTTTCCCTAAAATCTTTTCTGGGTGTGTTAGGGCAGCCTAATACACCTGATATTTATCTCAGTAGATGAATCGGCCATCAGACGCTTATGAGTTTAATTCAAGAAGGAATCAAAAAAGGCTTAATTAAGTTAGATGATGAGCAGAAATATATTACCTATATTAATCAAAATAAAAAGCGAAATTATAGCAATCCTGAAGAACAGGTACAAGCTGAGACTTTTTTAAAATTAATTTTGACCTATGGTTATGCTCAAAAGCGGATTCGGTTATTTGTTCCTGTAGTAATGGGATCATCGACCAAAGAAGCGGATATTATTGTTTATAATGATGATGGGCATAAATCGCCTCATATCGTTGTTGAATGTAAAAAACAAGAGGTTTCAGAATTAGAATTTACTCAGGCAGTAGAGCAGGGTTTTAGTTATGCGGTGGCGGAAGGAGCGAAATATGTTTGGATAACTTCCGGGATTAAAGATGAATATTATCAAGTACCAACAGAAAAGCCAAAGGAAAGAATTACTATCACTGATATTCCACAAGCGGGAGTGGAAACATTAGCGCGTTTTAAATATGCTAAAGGTGGTGGTATTTCTAATGGACAAAAGTTATTTGAGTTAACAGTCGTTACAGAGGATGAGTTAACCCGTCGTTTTAAGCAGGCTCATCAATCGTTATGGGGAGGGGGAGAGTTGAATCCCTCGGAAGCTTTTGACGAGTTAGATAAGCTAATTTTTTGTAAAATTTGGGATGAAAAGAAAGCTCGCAAGGTAGGGGAACCCTACGATTTTCAGATCTTTAGTGTTGCTCCTAAAGCTAATGAAAAAGAGGAGGAAAGAAAGCAACGGGAAAATAAGCAATTAAGTGAGCGCATTAAGGCTTTATATGAAGAAGGTCGTCGAGCAGATGCAGAAGTTTTTAAGGATGATATTCGCTTAAGTCCAGAGAAGTTGCGGACGGTGGTGGGTTATTTGGAAAGTATTAATTTAGGCGAAACAGACTTAGATAGTAAGGGTCGCGCTTTTGAGACGTTTATGGGGTCATTTTTCCGCGGAGATTTTGGGCAGTATTTTACACCTCGACCAATTGTTAAGTTTATTGTAGATGTGCTACCAATCCAGCATAGTTCTCTTGTTTTAGATACCTCTTGTGGAAGCGGTGGTTTTCTGCTTCATGCCTTAGATAAGGTTCGTAAAGAAGCGAATGAATATTATCCCAATTATCAAACGAATCTGAAAGAATATAACAAACATTATCAGCATTGGCATAATTTTGCTCAGAGTAATTTGTTTGGCATTGAAATTAATGAACAGATTGCCCGGGTTGCCAAAATGAATATGATTATCCATGATGATGGTCATACCAATGTGATTGCAGCGGATGGTTTACGCGATAGCGAAGATTTAATTAAACGGACAGAAAATAAAGGCTTTACATATAATCGCTTTGATTTTGTTATTACTAATCCGCCTTTTGGTTCGGTTATTAAACAAACGGAACAGGCTTATATATCCCAATATAGCTTTGCGATGAAGGCGGTAGATTGGTTAAATCCTAAAAGTAGGACAACGGAGCGGGACAGCCAAAGTACAGAAGTTTTATTTCTTGAGCAATGTCATAATTTTTTAAAGGAAGGTGGCTATTTAGCGATGGTGGTTCCTGATGGTATTTTGACTAATTCAAGTTTGCAGTATGTGAGGGATGGAATCGAGGAAAAATATCGCATTGTGGCGGTGGTTTCCATGCCTCAGACGGCTTTTTCGGCAACGGGAGCGGGGGTTAAAAGTTCGGTTTTATTTTTGAAGAAGCATTCGCAAGCAGTAACGGAAAGTATTCAACAGGCTAAACTGGCTTTACAGGATCAAATAAAGCAAAGTAATGATTATTTAAAGTTATTGGATAAGATTGAAAATAATAAGAAGCGGCATTTAAAGGAGTTACGAGGTTTTGATAATGCTCAAAATTTGTCCGGTAAAGCGTTGACGGATTCGGAGCTTTATAAGGAGTGGAAAAAGTCGGTTACGGCGGAATATAATGACCAAATTGAGGCATTAAAGGAGTCTTTGAGTGATCAGTATGGGGAAGAAAAGCAAAAGGTAATCGAAGATTATCCGATTTTTATGGCAATTGCTGAAGATATTGGTTATGATGCAACGGGTAAACCGACTAATAATAATGAGTTAGATTTTATTGGTCGGGAGCTTGCGCGGTTTATTGAGTCGATAGAGTCAGGTAAGGATGGTTTTTTTTTAGGTCTTGATGTGGATAAAAATAAGGTATTTTTAGTAAATTCAAAGGAACTAGAAAAACGGCTTGATCCATTTTGTTATATTCCTGAGCTTGTTAAATTAGATAAAAAAGTTAAAGCAAAAACTCAATATCGTTTACGGCACTTTTCTAAGTATCATTCAAGTGGAGCTACTCCCAGTAAAAGCGAAAATAGTTATTATTCTGATGCTGAGAATGGCATTCCATTTGTGCGTGTGCAAAATTTATCAGTGACAGGAGAGCTAGATCAAACTGATTTAGTTTATATCTCTAGGGAAATTCACGAAAGCTTATTAAAAAGAAGTCAAATAAGAGAAGGAGATTTATTAGTAAAAATTACTGGCGTTGGAAGGATGGCTATTGCCTCTGTTGTCCCCCAAAATTTTGAAGGTAATATAAATCAGCATATTGTTGTTATTCGTACTGTTTCTAAGGAAATTAGCGAGAATTTAGCGGCTTTTTTAAACTTAGATACAGTAGAAAAACTTGCTTCAAAAAGAGCAACGGGTGGTACTCGTCCTGCTTTAGATTATCCTGCTTTATTTTCCATTCCTGTTATCAGTGATCAAAGAATATATGAAAAAATTCAGGATGCTGTGGCAAAGAAAAAACAAAAAGAATTAGAGGCACAGCGATTACTAGATAGTATTGATGATTATCTGTTAGGGGAGTTGGGGATTGAGTTACCAGAACCCGAAGAAAACACTATTCAAAACCGAATTTTTATCCGTAATTTAAGCGAAGTATCAGGCGATAGGTTTGATCCTAGTTTTTATAAACCTGAACATATTTTTTTATTTTCTACAATCAAGAAATTATCACATGATAAGTTAGGTCACATTGTTAAATTTTCTTATGAGGCTTGGGATCAAAAAAGTATTTTTGTTGAAAAATTTCCCTATATTGAAATTGGCGAAATAAATGTTTCTCTTGGTGAGATTCAAAATATTAGTATGATTGAAATTGAAGATGCACCAAGTAGAGCAAGAATGATAGTAAGAGGTGGTGATATTTTGATTTCTACAACCCGTCCTAATAGAGGAGCTATTGTCAAAATAGATCAAGGAGACAATTTATTCATAGCATCTACTGGCTTTGCAATCATTCGACAAATTATAAACAAAAATTTAAATAAAGATTTCCTGTTTTATGCTCTTCGGCAATCAATTTCTTTAAAACAAATGGAGCAAAGAAGTAGTGGTGGCAATTATCCTGCTATTACACAAGAGGAGTTAAAAAATATTTTAATTCCTCTGCCACCACTTGAAAAACAAATTGAAATTAGTGAGCATATCACCGCCATTCGGAATCAAGCCAAACAACTCCAACAACAAGCGAAAGACGACCTAGAAAAAGCTAAACAGGAAGTCGAAGCCATGATTTTAGGTGATGACTAAAAGCCTAATTTATCGGCTCTTCTAGGTTCTGTGTGATAAGTTTAACTTACATAGGATCGATCTTTGTGTCCTCTGTGTCTTTGTGGTTCCTTCCACTCCCTCGCCAACAGGACTGTATCTTAGAATCCATTTTACCCACCAAACCTAAGAGAGCCATATTTTTAATACAATCGACCGCGCCAACTTTGGGGACGGGTAAAAGCAGAGATAAAAATGCGAATAACTGCCAGCGGATCCGCGAGGGGAGATAGCCAAAATAATCCCGAAGATAGATTGACTTTTTCGCCGCGATAGTAGCTAGGAGAAACAGCCAATAAAAGGGCAAAACGAATCAATAACAGCAGCAGGTTTAAAGTCAAGACAATTTGTAAACTGAGGAAATCGTAGCCAAAAATCAAAGCTGTGAGCAGTAAAGGGGTGATAATTATCGGTAATCCCTGAGTAAGAGCTAATAAAGCTAAATCGCCCCATAATTGCCCCTGATAGGAGGCATCTTTGAGGTCAAGAGATCTGCCCCATTCGCGCCAAGTTTCCTTAAGTCCTTCGTACATCCGCACGCGAATCAACTTCGCCCCATCGAGAAATCCCACCCGATAGCCTTTCGTCGCCGCTAGACGGGCCAGGGTGACATCATCGCAAAAAGAACCTTTTGCCCCGCTATAACCGTCTAAAGCCGCTAAAACTGACCGCCGGCAGAGAAAACATTGACCATTGGCCATGACTCGTTCGGGATCTTGCCCGCGCACTCCGGCCGCATCAAAGCGATAGAGCAAAGTCATCAATAAAGCTGGCTGTAACCACCATTCTCCCGGATAGGAGAGGATAAATTGCGGCGACAGGGAAACTAAATCGTAACCTTCTGCGATCGCAGCTTTAACTAAACTAGCGACTAAATTTGCTTGGGGTTGGGTATCGGCATCAATGCCCAAAATCCAGTCACTTTTAGGAGAACTAAACAAAAAACCATTGTGTAACGCCCAGGGACGACCTACCCAATCGGGAGGCAAAGGATAATCGGTTTTCAGGCGAAAGCGGGGGTCTTTTGCCGCTATCTCTTTGACTTTTTCCCGCGTACCATCTTGGGAATTGCTATCGACAATCAGAATTTCTCGCACTTCGTAACTCTGTTGACTCAATCCCCGTAAACAACCGTCAATCCTGGCCACTTCGTTTAACGTCGGCACAATCACGCTTACTGTCCCTAACATCTCCGGGGTGGGGGGTTGGGGAGTCAGGGGAGGACGACGACGCGCCCCTTTTAGCAGACGGGAAAGAAGGATAAAAAAGGCAACAGCCTGAGACAGCAGTAGCCCCAGGCAGAATGCACCGAGAATTATCTCAGTTAACAACTTATTTGGCTCCTCTCACCGAAACAACGGGGATTTTTAGGGTTGTTACTTCGCTGGTTGCCACTGTTTGCCCGGAAGCAACAGCCTTGGCGCGATTATAGAGGAGTGTTAAAGGCAGAATACCGGTGAGTAATCCTAAGAAAATCGGCGGATAAATACCAGCACCGATACTCATGACCGTAGCAAAGCCAAAATTACCCAAATACATCACAAAAGGCAGGGTTAAATCTTGACTTGGCAGTTTCACCGGTTGCACTTGCCAAATTAAAGTGGCTACCGTCATAAAAACACAGCCTGTACCAAACCAACCGGCAAAATTTTCATAGGGCATCCCAAAGAAGGCCCCCGGTTGTTCCCAAATCCAGAAGGGGATGGTAGTTTGACTCATGGCCGGATCTAGGACAAAATCCCATGAAGTTAATAATACCGCCCCGATAGCGATCGCTCCTAGATTTTGTAGCCATTGGGGTAAAGCAAGAGTGGATAAACCAACACGAGCGATAATATAGGCACTAAAACCGAGATAAAACCAAGATAGGGGGATAGTAAAGGGGACTAAACCCGCAATTTTGTAACCTAGGCCCGAAAGATAACGATAATGACCGAAAGGAAAGCCGGTACTGGTTCCTAATAGTTCGCTACAAAGGGATAAACTGATAGCGGGAACCATGAATCCTAACCAGTGCCACACTCCTAGAGTCCGATAGGCATAAACAGCCACCGCTGCCATTCCTAACACCATATACACCACACCCCCCCCGGCCATTGACCAAGCAAAGGCAGTTTTGCCAAAATCTGGTAAATTGGCCACAAATTCGGGATGGGGCAAAACTAGCAACAATCCCGCTAGTCCAAAAGCCATCGATACAATATGACCGATGAGCAGAGCTTTTTCGATCGCAATTAGTCGTCTCATTAAATCTCTAGCACTGCGAAAGGATAATCATTTTCAAGTTTACAAATCTTTATTAAAGAATTATTACGCAGATCGGTCACTTTCGGCAAAAAAGTTTTACAGGTGTTAGGGGTTTCAGTGTAGCATCGGTTTAGGAGTCAGTAGGCAGCAGTCAGTGATCATAATAATCAATTAAATTGTCTATTTAGAGATTTTATGCGACTTTATACTTAGTTTTTTCATTTTTTTCAACCCCCAAAAATTAATTATGCAAGGGGCAAGGACTAAAAATGCCTGAAAATATATGTTAACAATCATGCTTTTAGCCTAAAAAAAGGGCATTCTAAGGTTAAGTCCTCTCGATCAGCCACGGATTGCAGCAGTTCTTAAAAAAACTCTCTCCACCAGACTCACTATAATTAACACAGTAGCCTAGCTATGTCGGCAGAATCTAGACATCGGCGTTTACTTGCCAATCGATACCAACTGGTCGAGTTGATCGGTAGCGGTGCCATGGGACAAGTATATCGAGCAGAAGATAAACTATTAGGTGGCGTAACCGTCGCCGTGAAATTCCTCTCGCAAACTCTCCTCAACAAAAAAATGCGCGAGCGTTTCGAGCGAGAGGCAACTATTTCGGCACTTTTAGGCGAAAAAAGTATTCATATTGTTAAAGTTCGTGATTATGGTGTAGATGAAAAGGAAGTCCCCTTCTACGTCATGGAATTTTTGCAGGGGGAAAGCATAGGAGAAATCATCAAATATCACCCGCTGCCTCTCCCGCGCTTCTTTCATCTCACCCGTCAGATTTGTTTCGGCATCGAATGCGCCCATAAGGGTATTATCTTCCAAGGCGAGATGTGTCCGATTATTCACCGGGACATAAAACCTAGCAATATTATCGTGATTCAGGACTCAGGATTAGGGGAATTGGTGAAAATTCTCGATTTTGGCATCGCTAAACTCATCCAATCGGGAGAATCCCAAACCCAATCGTTTATGGGAACCTTAGCCTATTGTTCCCCAGAACAGATGGAAGGTAAAGAACTCGATCATCGTTCCGATATCTACAGTTTCGGGATCGTGATGTACGAGATGCTCACGGGAAAAACGCCCTTTTTTCCCGATAATTCCTCCTTTGGCGGTTGGTATGAGGTTCACCACTACGCTGAACCCCGTCCCTTTAATCCTAGCTTGCAATTACCGCCAGAATTAGAACAGTTAATCCTGCGCTGTTTAGCCAAAGCACCCAGCGATCGACCGCAAAGTGTTACAGATATACTACAACTTCTCGAACGACTCGAACCCCTAGTCAAAAATAATCAACCCAATAAATTGCATCGTATCGGTGAAATAGTCAAAAAAATCGACGATTACACCACTAAAATTAAAACCCTTGAAGATTTAGATCGAACCGGTCTTGCTGTCGCTAATACTAAGGATATCTGTCTCAAGTCCAGTTGGCCCGAGGATAAACCGCGCCAAAAAATCGTCTTCCCACGCTGTATCAAGGCTGCTGACGGCGTTTTTGCCAGTTTATGGGTAATGTTGGCTCGAGAAGATATCCCCGTCCGGGTTGCTAGTGTCCGTTATAATCAATTTCTCTTTTTACCCACACCCCACCCGATGATTCTCTGGATTACTGTCCTCTATCATCGTCAACAGGGGCCGCGCTGGTTGCCCTGTTATTTGGACTTAAAAACCCCCCAGGGTCAAAAAATGACCAAAACCCTCGGCGAAACCGGTCAATACTGGATTTTATTTTTCTCCCTCGAAGGCGGCCCGATCTGTGAAAATGTGATCACCGCCAATATTCCCACCAATCAATGCCAAATTTTGCAGCAATGGCTGACCGATAGTCAATTTGCCCAGGTTGGCAGCCCACAAATTAGCAAGCGGATGTTAAAACGGAAACTCGAGGAACTTAAACCCAAAATTCTGGCCAAATTAGCCTCAGAATTAGCCCAAGACACACCAATTTAACTTTCTAAAAAATCAAATCGGGGGGGTATTAACTAACCCCCCTTTTATCTATACTACTCACCCAGATTACAGAGGTCGATAGACACGGTAATCAATATTGGGGAAAATATTATCGATTTCCTCGACTTTTTGCAACCAACCAGAGTCAATCTTCTCCGATTTCACATCTTCATAGATTTTATTTAACCGCAGCAGGTGGGAACGAGTGCGCCGGACAGCATAGGGAACCATTGTACCGGTTCGCATAATAAAGGCCCAGTCAGAAGATTGCGCTAATAATAACTCCCGGGCCGCCTGATTTAAAGCCCGTTCCTGCAATTCATCCTCCGCTTCATGATGACTTAATTCAATCATCCGTTCCGTGCCTTTGTGCAGGTGAGGATAGATCCAAGCGTTAGTTTCATTTAGCCAGTATTCGTGAAAACCCTTATAACCCCAACTGGATTGGGAAGGACGACAGACCTGCTGAGTCGGGTTAGCCCGGAGATAATCGGCTAAATGGGTCATTTGGTAGATATTTTGGTCATACCAGGACTTACGGAACAGAAAATCAATAAACCAGGGTCCCTCATACCACCAGTGACCGAATAACTCGGCATCGTAGGGAGAAACAACCAGGGGAGGACGGCCCATAATTCCCGCTAAACTCTCCACTTGCCGCTCGCGATTATACATAAAATTGCCCGCGTGTTCGGCGGCTTTTTCTTTGGCCCAGTAAGGGTCATAAAGCCCTTTTTCCGATAAACCACCGTCCCGGCTAGTAATTTTATGGTATTTGATGCCTATATTCTTGCGTTGACCGTTGGGCATGATATAGGGCTTAATATACTCGTATTCCGCTTCCCAGCCCAAATCTTTATAGAATTCCCGATAAACTATATCCCCCGGATAACCGACTTGGGAAGACCAAACCTGTTGAGAAGATTCGTGGTCACGACCGAAAGCGGCCACCCCGGTTTCCGTGAAAATGGGCGCGTAACTGCCGTAACGGGGGCGAGGACGACCGTAGAGAATACCGTGGCCATCGACGAGGAAATAACGAATGCCCGCATCGGCTAACATTCTTTCTACCCCTTCGTAGTAGGCACATTCCGGCAACCAAATGCCCTTGGGACGACGACCGAAATTTTCTTCGTAGTGTTGACAGGCCACCTCAATTTGCGCCCAGACCGCTTGTGGGTACATTTTCATCAGGGGCATATAACCATGAGTCGCACCACAGGTGATAATTTCTAGGTTATTACTGTCGAGGAATTGTTTAAAGGCTTTGACCAGATCTCGATCGTATTTTTCCCAAGTTTGTCGGATACTTTGGAAAGATTCAGCGTAATATTCGGCTAAGTAGCGAATATGGCCATTATGTTGATTATGGTCGATTTCTTTAGCAATTAATTCTTCTAACTTACCTAAGTGTTCTTCATAACGCTCTTGCAGTAACGGATCCCGCAGCATCGACACCAAAGGCGGAGTCATGCTCATGGTCATTTTAAAATCGATACCGTCCCGCTTGAGACCTTCAAAAACTTGCAGGAGAGGGATGTAGGTTTCTGTGATTGCTTCGTATAACCATTCTTCTTCGAGGACGTAATCGCTTTCGGGATGGCGGACGAAAGGGAGATGCGCGTGGAGAACTAGGGCAACATAGCCAAAAGCCATAGGATTTCTTCTTAGAATTAAGGAATAAAACTTTAAGATTAGGTTGAGTAGATTTTATACTATCTTAAGCTTCTACAATAAAGAATATGATAAAAGTCGATCGATCATCGATCGATCTCGTCAATCCCTAGGTTTACTAATTTTCCGATGCTCCCATCTAACGAGCCACTGACTGCTTTAGGAAGAGAGACGACAACGCCTCTCTCGATTCAACTTTTGCTGTTTGTTGATGACCGTCCCAGTTCTCAAGAAATTATCCGTCAAATTCAGGCCTATCTCCAGTCTTTAAAGTCTGATTACCCGATTGACATACAAATCATCGAAATTCGCCAGCAACCTCATTTAGTCGAACATTTTCGCCTTGTAGCTACCCCCGCCTTGGTCAAAATCGCCCCCGGTCCCCGTCATACCCTCGCGGGCAGTAATCTGGTGGAACAGTTTAAAAAATGGTTGGTACGTTGGCAAAAAGCGATTAAAGAGGAGATTAAAAATGATCACGCTGAGGATGGACAACTTCAAGAGGTGGAACATTCGGGCGAACTCATCCGCATCGCCGATGAGGTTTTTCGTCTCAAACAGGAAAAGGAAGAATTATTAGAACAATTGAAATTTAAAGACCAAATTTTGGCTATGTTAGCCCACGATTTACGCAGTCCTCTCACCGCCGCTTCCATCGCCGTGGAAACCCTAGAATTAGCCTATCATCAACCAGATACGGAGCGCAGTCTGCAATTACGAGAACAACTGCACCAACAGGCCCGCAAACAGTTTCGGATTATGAA
This sequence comes from Microcystis sp. M015S2, assembly GCF_020245945.1. NCBI lineage: Bacteria > Bacillati > Cyanobacteriota > Cyanophyceae > Chroococcales > Microcystaceae > Microcystis > Microcystis sp. M015S2. Next base: position 49,169 of record NZ_JADBTX010000048.1, on the reverse strand, counting down.
CCGTTTGATTACGGATATTCTGCAAGCTTCTAAGAGCATGGCGGCGCAATTCACTCTCCAACAGAGTAAATTTTATCTCCAAGCCCTCTGTCAGGAAATTTTGTCTCAATTTACCGATATTTTTCAGGAAAAGACTTTAACTCTCCAAAGCGATATCCCCCAAGATCTGCCCCCCGTCTATGCTGATGAGGAGTTAATCCGACAGGTGATTATTAATCTCTTGGAGAATGGGATCAAATATACCCCCGCCGGCGGCGCAATTACCCTTTCTGTCCTCCATCGTACTACTCAAAAAGTACAAGTGAGCATCAGTGATACCGGTCCCGGCATCCCCGAAGAAAAACAAGAGCATATTTTTGAGGGTCATGTGCGTCTCAAACGGGATGAGGGTAAAGAAGGTTATGGCATCGGTTTATCGGTCTGTCGTAAGATTATTCGCGCCCACTACGGTCAAATTTGGGTAGATAGTGTCCCCGACCACGGCAGTAGTTTTCACTTCACCCTGCCAGTTTATCGCTAAAATGCTCGGCTAACCAATTATCAATGTCCCCTAAAACTAAGTCGGGGATTTCCCAGGGGAACAGATGGGCCGTATCTGGGTAACATTTCCACTGACACAGTTTCAGTTTTTCGGCTGTTTCTTGGCTCGAGGCACTGGTAATATGGCGATCATTTGCCCCCGCCAGAACCAAGCAGGGAATTGTAATTTTGTCAAGAGATTTTAAACAATTGTAACCTTTTTTTAAAGCCCGATTTAAAGCGCGATCGGCAAATGGAGAAGTTTGTAAGTAGGCGGGAACAGCATCTTGAGCGAGATATTGATAGGATATCGCTTGATGTTGTGAAAAAAGGTACTGAAACAGGGAACGACGGGCAAAAGTATTAATATTCCAACGCCATCCCGGTTTAATCTGATTGAGAATTGCCGCTATCCCCGTCAAAACTAAATCTGTGGTGGTGATGGGAGGATGACTACCCCAAGGCCGCGCAGCCGAAGCCACGAGAATTAAACCAGGAAAGCGATCGGGATGCCGCAATACTAACTCCAGTGCGATTATACCCCCCAAAGACCAACCGAGAATTAAACATTGCTGGATTTTTTGGCGATCGAGCAGTCCGATTAAATCCTCTAGATGTTCTTCTAGCTGAAAATCCAGGCGATAACGACTTTTACCGTAGCCGCGCAGATCCGGGGCCAGGGTTTGCCAGCGTTGGCAAAAATGATCGGTAAATACAAACATACTCGCTGCCGAACCGGGATGACCGTGCAGACAGAGGATCGGATAGCCATTACCTTTGATGTTAACGTTGAGAGCGATCGACATTGAGCAGTTATCAGTTATCAGTTATCAGTTATCAGATTTGAGTTTTAAGTGAGCAGTATGTAGGGTCTGCTGAATAAATCTAAAAACCTTGTTGGGTAAGACTTTTAGACCTTTTGTCAATCAAAAAGTACCGGATATGGCAGTGATCGGGGGGAAAATTCAGGTACTTTTTCTCTGAAAATTAGGTAATTGACGCTCTGAAAACGGGTAAAACCCTACACCCTACACCCCACACCCCACACCCTACCCCCACGAAAAACTTTTTGCCGCAAACCCTAAATAGCAGTTTCCTACTGTCTTTTCACTGTTCACTGTTTACTGTTTACTGATCAGTGATTATTGACTGGGATATATGAGCGATCGAGTCTCTGGTAAGTCATACTAGAGAATGGGAGAGAGTTGGTCGAGAGGTTGCGGGATCATTTTATCAATGATTCCGAGGAAAGTCCGAACTCCCGAAAGACCACACTTGCTGGATAACGTCCAGTGCGCGCGAGCGTGAGGATAGTGCCACAGAAAAATACCGCCCCCTTTTTCAGTGATTATTAAACAGTAATCAGTAACGAAAGTAAATTCACTGATAACTTTCCACTGATAACTGATAACTGATAACTGATTGGGGGTAAGGGTGCAAAGGTGCGGTAAGAGCGCACCAGCAGTATCGAGAGGTACTGGCTCGGTAAACCCCGGTGGGGAGCAAGGTGGAGGGACAAAGGTTGGTCTTTTTCCTGTCCCGTTTTTAGGAACCGCTTGAGGTAATTGGTAACAATTATCCCAGATAGATAACCTCTATTTCAACAAAGGTAAAAGCAATTTTACTGCTGTTGGGAAATACAGAATTCGGCTTATGTCTGACTCTCTCCTTTATCAGTTATCAGTTATCAGTGATCAGTTATCAGTTATCAGTTTACTGATCATTGAAAAAAATCTCCCCACTTCATAATTCATAATTCATAATTCCCGCTCCCATGTCCTTAAGTGATCCGCGTCGCCAAAAACAATTAAAAACCCTAGTGGAAAAGCTGGGTTTATCAGCTGATGTCCCCGTCAGGTGGGATTTATTAGATTTAGCTCTAACTCATCCCAGTGTTTCCCGTGATCAGAATTATGAACAATTGGAATTTGTGGGCGATTCTGTGGTAAGACTGGTGGCGGCGGAGGTATTGTTAGAAACCTATCCAGAGGAGCTAGTGGGAGAATTTGCCGCGCTGCGATCGATGATGGTTAGCGATCGCACTCTGGCGGAATTTGCGGATCGCTACGGTTTCGAGCGTTATTTGTTGGTATCAAGTAGTACGAGTATTGATCGGGCGGGGCGAATTTCTCGACTAGCAGACGCTTTTGAGGCGGTCTTGGGAGCATTATATCTTAGTACACAGACTATGGTGTTAGTGCGTTCTTGGCTAGATGAACCACTAAGGGAAAAAGCGGCCGAAATTCGTCGAGATCCGGCCCGACAGAATTATAAGGATGCCTTGCAGGAGTGGACACAAGCAACATATAAAAAACTGCCGCAATATTTAGTAAAAGAAATCAATGGCTTAGATCAAGAACGTTTTTGTGCGGAAGTGTGGTTAAATGAGCAGAAATTAGGAGTGGGAACTGGCAGAAGCAAAAAAGCAGCGGAACAGGCAGCGGCTAAATCAGCTTTTCTAGAAGTGGTTAAAGGCTAAATGAAGATATTTTTGCCTAACGGACGAATTGCCAGAGGCGAATTTTAAAATCATAATTACCACTAGCCAAATACTGCCCATCGGGACTAAAAGCCAGGGATTCCACCCAGTCGGAATTATTATCAAACCAGGCTAACTGTTTACCCGTGGTCACATCCCATAAACGCACACCGTCATTACTGGCACTAGCGAGAATTTGTCCGTTAGGATGGAGTGCCAGGGAACGAATTCGGGCTGTATGACCGATGAGGGTAAATAATAACTTATTATTGCTCGTATCCCAGATTTTAATCGTGCGGTCTAAACTACCCGTAATTAAATTTTTGCCGTCGGGAGTGTATAAAAGCTTGCTAACCGCTTGGGGATGGGCGGAAAATTTCGACAAAAATTTGCCCTCGCGGATGTCCCAAAAATTTACCTCACCGTTTTCATGACCACTGGCAAGGGTGACACCATCGGATTTCATGCCTAGGGAATAAACAAAATTACCCACCCAATTTAAACGATAGAGGGGACGGCGGGGAGGTTGCACTGTCCAGAGGCGAATTCCTTCCAAACCACCACTAATTAACGTTTTACCATCGGGAGTAACTGTAAGGGCGAGGACAGTATTACCGTGTTCGAGGGCAATTCCTAAATACTTGCCTTCCACCAGATTCCAAAAATTAATGGAACCATCTAAACCGCTACTAACTAATAATCTTTCGTTGGGACTAATAGCTAAAGCTTTGACGCTGGTTCTTTGGGCGCGAGTTTGGGAGACTTTTTGCCCTGTTTTTACCGACCAAATTCTCAGGAGAGGATCCGTATCACTACCACCAGCGAGAACCAATTGGTTATCGGGGCTGAAAATCACAGCATTAGGGGTGGATTGTTGCCCCTCTAAGGTTTTAGCGAGGGTAAGTCTGCCTAAACCCTCTACTAGGATAGTTTCTGGGGTTTTTTCGCCACTTGCAGCCGCGGGTTTAGGGGGGGCAATAGGACTTTGGGCCTGAGTAAGCTGATGTTGCCCAATTGTCAGCGTGGTTAGAACACTGACCACAATTGCTCCGACAAGTTTCTCCGCACCCGTAAATCGGAATTTCATAAATTTAGTTGAATATTAACAAATGAACGGTGCTATAGATTCTAGCCTTTGAGGGGATTGATTGCCAAGCAAGGTGAAATTTTTGAACTAAGAAGGTCGATTTTTTTCGTTTTTCAGGGTTGGTAAAGCTACTTGACCCGATTGGGGCGGTAAATAGTATCTTGCTGCTTCTTCTTGCTTGATTTGCTTGCTTTTTTGGCTCTGTTGCCACCTGGCGAAGATAGCGATCGCCATAATCGTTGCCCCTAAAGATAGCAGTGTCCATCTTTGTCCTAGAACCCCGATGATGACATCTACTGCCGCTGCGGTAAAGATAAAGCTAGTTATTGGTTCTTGACGGTAAGCTTTCTTGAGAAAACGCGGCCAGAGGAGATTACTCATTTTATCTATTATTTTTACGGTTTCGATAATTCCAGCTTATCCTATCACCCTGAAAAATGTTGTTGATCGGGTGATGGGGGTTTTTCAGTAATCAGTAATCAGTGAACAGTAATCAGTCAGAAAAATAATATTAGAGATTCTACTGCTGAACTCCCAATACTCATCACCGGAGAATCCGATCCTTTAACAAATACAAAGAGACGATACCCCCTCAAAACCAGTTGATAGGATTATGGTAGTGACCGAAATCAACTTTTAAGAATCTATAATGGGCTTTATTGTCCATTATTATCTAATATAACGGCTTTAAAGCCTGTTATATGCACTTTTCCTCGGTATTATCATGGCCTATCCTCTCTATGTCGCTTTTATTTGGCATCAACACCAACCCCTCTACAAATCTTGTCAAACTCGCACCGATGCTTCGGGACAATATCGCTTACCCTGGGTGCGACTGCATGGGGTGAAAGATTATCTCGATTTAATCCTGATTCTAGAACGTTTTCCCAAATTACATCAAACTGTCAACCTTGTCCCCTCTTTAATCCTGCAATTAGAGGATTACGTCAATGGACTAGCTATAGACCCCTATCTTGCTCTCACCGTCACCCCGGAAGCGCAGTTAACCCTGGCACAAAAACACTTTATCCTCGAACACTTTTTTGATGCTAACCATCGAACTCTGATCGATCCGCACCCCCGTTACGCGCAATTATACGCAGAGCGTCAAGAAAACGGTCATAGTTGGTGTATTAGCCATTGGAATCTGCAAGATTATAGCGATCTCTTGGCTTGGCATAACCTCGCTTGGATCGATCCTATCTTTCACAGTGACCCGGAAATTGCTGCCTGGTTAGAACAGGGAAAAAATTTCACTTTAAGCGATCGCCAGCGAATTATCTCCAAACAGCGTCAAATTCTGCGTCGTATCTTGCCGCAACACCGGTTAATGCAGGAAACCGGACAACTAGAAATCATTACCAGTCCCTACACCCATCCAATTTTACCCCTGCTGGCCAACTCGGAAGCCGGCCGGGTAGCGGTGGCGAATATGACCCTTCCTCGCCAATATTTCCGCTATCCTGAAGATATTTCGCGCCATCTCCAGAAAGCTTGGCAAATCTATATCGATCGCTTTGATAAACATCCTCGAGGACTTTGGCCCTCGGAACAATCCGTTAGTCCCGCAATTCTCCCCGCAGTCGCTAAACAGGGTTTTCAGTGGTTATGTTCCGATGAGGGGGTGTTAGGTTGGTCTCTGGGACATTACTTTCATCGCGACGAAAAAGGCAATATTAGCGAACCGGAATTGCTTTATCGTCCCTACTGTCTGGAAACTAGCAACGGCAATTTATCGATGGTTTTCCGCGATCATCGTCTCTCGGATCTGATCGGATTTAGCTATAGTGGCATGAAAGCGCAAGAGGCAGCTACAGACTTAGTTAAACACCTAGAAGCGATCGCCGAACAACTGAAAACCAACGCAGAAACCACGACCCTAGAAAAACCCTGGTTAGTTACCATTGCGCTAGATGGCGAAAACTGTTGGGAAAACTATCATCAAGACGGTTTACCCTTCCTAGAGAACCTTTATCAACTTTTAAGCGACCACCAAGCGATCGAATTAGTCACCGTCTCCGAATATCTCGATCGCTTTCCCGCTAATGCCAAAATTCCTGTCAATCAACTTCATAGCGGCTCTTGGATCGATGCCAATTTTACCACTTGGATCGGCGATCCCGCTAAAAATAAGGCTTGGGAATATCTAATTTTAGCCCGTCAAACCCTCGCTAATCACCCGGAAGCGACGGAAGATAATAACCCCGATGCGTGGGAAGCGTTGTATGCAGCGGAAGGTTCCGATTGGTTTTGGTGGTTTGGTTATGGCCATTCCTCCAATCATGACGCAATTTTTGATCAACTTTTCCGCGAACACCTGATCGCTCTGTATCAAGCTTTAAATGAGCCAATTCCCTCCTATTTGCTCGAACCGGTGGAAGAACACAGAGATAAACAAAGTAATCGTCCACTGGCTTTCATTCACCCCATTATCGACGGTTTTGGGGACGAACAGGATTGGGATAAAGCCGGACGGATCGAAATTGGCGGCGCCAGTGGTACAATGCACCGGACTTCCTTAGTACAAAGACTCTTTTTCGGTTGGGATCACCTCAATTTTTATCTGCGTTTCGATTGGAAACCGGGGGCAAAATTAGGAGAAGAAATTCCCGCAGAAGTGCATTTATATTGGTATTATGATGAAGTGCATCGTCTGCAAAGTCCAATTCCCCTAGCAGATATTCCCCCTCGATCGCCCCTCGATTACGGTTATCATCATCATCTAGGAATAAATTTAATCACGGAATTTACTTGGTTAGAATTCGCTCAAGAATATTTTACTTGGCAGCGAGTTCCTAGTAGTGCCAAAGCTTCTTTTAATCAATGTTTGGAAATTGCTGTCCCCTGGGAAGGATTACACATTGAACCCGATGCTCGTCTCCATTTAATCGCAGTTTTAGCTAATCAAGGTCAATACTATGATTTCCTCCCCGTTGAAGAATTAATCTTCCTGCAAAGACCTTAAATCAGTGATCAGTGATCAGTAATCAGTTTTTTAGTTATCAGCTAGAATCATACTAAATCCGTTGAGTATAGGCTACTTATGAGGACAGGCAAAAGGCAATAGGCAATAGGCAAAAGGAGCAATAGATAATCAGTTTTTAATAACCAGATTTAGTATTAAACGCTATCCTTGGGGAAATGGATGCGGATCACTGGCAAATTCACCACATTTGTGCAGCGGGAAATTAGCTATATAGTCCCATGATCTAGCTTTTTTAGGGCGCTGAGAGCATGGAGACGGACAATCGCCTCCCCATCGGCTGCTAAAGTCAGCAAAATACTTTTATTATCCCGATCTAATTCTCCTAAAGCGATCGCTAGAGACTGTTTAACTCCTGTATCACCGAGGATCGCAGGACGGGAGTGATAAAAATTACCGAGAATTTCCCCTGCTTGTCGGCGTAATTTCTGGCAGGTTTGCCGGCCGAGAATAGCGATAATTTCCCGACAAATCAAGACATTTTCGCTATATAAAGCCTTTTCTAGGTAATTTAAAGCTTCCCCATCCTCGATCCAGCCCAATGCTCGCACTACAGTTAATTTTAAACTATCGGGAGTTAAGGGAGATTGCAGCAGTGGGTTTAAAGCTTTGGCTGAGGTTGCTGTGCCGATACGACCGAGAGCGATCGCAGTTTCTTGACAGATCTCGAGGTGGACATCGAATAACAGCGGTTGCAGATGGTTAACTAAATCTGCTTGGGGATAATTCGGCCCTAGGTAACTACTAGCTTTAATTGCTTCCCGTCGCACCTCGATGGCTGGGTCCTGTAAAGCATCGAGGATAATCGCAGTAATCTGGGGATGGTGAAAACTGCTTAAAGCTTCGATCGCCATCGACCGAATGGCGCTAGATTGATCCTTAATTACGGTTAAAAGCGGTTCGATAATTTCCGGCCGGCGAATTTGTGATAAAGCTTGTACGGCTAAAAAACGCCTGTTCGAGTCGGACAGTAATTGTCCTAAACTAGAGATCGCAGAACTGCCGATATTGGCTAAAGCGGCCGCAGCCATTTGGCTGAGGGCTTCCTCCTCCGATCTTTGCAATAATTGACTGAGAGCGAGAATACAGGCTCGATCGTCAAATTGACTGAGAATTCTCGCCAGAAACCAGCGCATTTCCCCATCTTGTTCCTCGGATTCTAACAGGGCAATTAAAGGAGCGATCGCCGGTTGACCGATTTGAGGAAATAGTTTAGCTATCTCCCATCGCTGTTGAAAATCGCATTTTTGTAAGGCTTCTAGGGCTAAATCGAGGATTTCATCGTTAATAATCGGTTCAATCGCATCTTTTTGGTTTAAAAGTCGCTGTATGCTGGCGTTTACTGTCTCCCAGTCCTTTTTATTCAACGCTATCTGAGCTTTTTCTAGCAGAGCTTGCATCGTGAGAAATGGCCTCGATTTTCGTGCTACCTATGCTAAGAATGTCAGACTTTCTCGCTTTTGTCCTCTCTCATAATGCAAGAAACCGATAATAAATCTCCAAATTGTGCATCAGACGTCAGTAGAGGGGGCATCAGCGATCGCACAGTAGGGACGACTATAACAAAGGGGTGTTTCCAGGTCGTGTTCTTCCAAAAATTCCCGATTACTTAAAATCTTAGCGGTTTCTCCCTCAGCTACCACCTGACCACGACTTAACACCACCGTGCGATCGCATAATTCTAAAGCCAGATCGAGATCGTGGGTGGCGATCACTTGGGTTTGGGGTAAAGTGGCCAACAGTTGTATTAATTGCCGACGGGACCGGGGATCCAGTTGAGCGCTAGGTTCATCAAAAACTAAGACCTCCGGCAACATGGCTAAAACCCCCGCAATGGCCACGCGTTTTTTTTCACCCCCCGATAGATTCTGACTGTTTCTCTTACCGTAATGCTGGGAATCCAATCCCACCGCGTGTAAAGCATGATGACAGCGATGGTTTAGATCCTCTCCCCGAATTCCCTGATTCATCGGGCCAAAAGTCACATCTTCCCAGACAGTGGGCATAAATAGCTGATCGTCGGGGTTTTGGAAGACTAAACCGACAAAATTGCGGATATTTTCTAAATTCTCCGGTTTAACTTGGTAGGGACCGACGGTGATTCTACCGGTTTGCGGCGGGAGAATACCGTTAAAATGCAGCAATAAGGTGGATTTTCCCGATCCATTGGCCCCGACTAAAGCCACCTTTTCCGTAGCTTCAATGGCTAAATTAATACCCTTTAACGCTTCTGTGCCGTCAGGATAGGTATAAACTAGGTTTTCAATAAAAATCGGGTTGTGGTGCATGAAAAACGAGACTTTTACCGAAAAATTGGGTTTAAGGTTCCCCGTCCTTTAGCGTAGCGGAGGACGGCTTTTTTGGCAACAGGTTGTCAATCTAGCTTCAAGTTTAGGCAACGGGAGTGTCAACTGAGTAGATGTACCATTTGACCCCAGAGGATCAGAATTACTATACAAATTATAGCGAGATAATCGTTCAGCTTGCTTTGGGGAACCTGTACAGAAGGCAAGGAACCGGTGTAACCCCTCGATAACATGGCTTGATAAATGCGATCGCCACGTTCGTAGGTGCGGATAAATAAAGAGCCGATCATGTGTCCCACTAGCAGCCGTTGCCATCGGGGACTACTCATTAAATTACGCGCAATTGCTGCCCTTCGCATGGAATTAAATTCAGCGATCAAAACAGCTAGATAACGGTACATAGAGGCTAAAATTGCCACCAATAAAGGTGGAATTTTCAGGGTAACTAAGGCTTGCAACAGGTCGGGAATTGCTGTGGTTAAAACCAGAATATTGACCGTACAAAGACAGAGAAAAGCTTTTAGGGCGACACTGCCTAAAACTAGCAATCCCTCGCTAGTTATCCGTAAAAATCCCCAAGACCAAAGAATTTCGCCGCCATCGCGAAAAAGAGTTCCCAATAAAACCACACTGATAAAGACAAATTCGATCGCTACTCTTCGTAAAAGTACGAGAATAGTCACCCGACTGATCAGAATTAAAATAATTAATCCTAATCCGTAAATCCCCCAAGTTTCCCAGCTACCATTCGGCGTTAAGGCTGTGGCAAAAACTAACAAAAGAGTCACTAAAACCCGGGTATGGGGCGCAAGTTTCTGCCAAAAACCGCAATTTTGGCACTCATTTTCGCGAGAAAAAGTAGCAATGTGTAGCATTTATTCAGTGATCAATTATCAGTGATCAGTTATCAGTTAGAAAGGGGATATAGGGGTTTAGGGGTTTAGGGATTTGGGGAAATTTCAGCTAAATGCCCCACTCCCGACTCCTGATTCCTTACTCCTGATTTTGGGATTTTGGAATCACTAATTTACCGATACCCCAAGCGATGCCGAAAGTGGCAAGAGTTCCCAGAAAACCGGCGAGGGGAGTGGCGACACCTTCGGGAACACCTTTGAGGGCATAACCATCAAAAATTCGGGCGGAAGGTAATTGATTACCGAGGGCGTTAGGGTCTTCTTTCTTGCTAAATTGTAAATCTTCCGCCACTCGATCGAGTCCGTCGGGATCGGGACTGGCAAAGGGAGAAAGGAAAACGGCGATAATTAGGGATAATATCAAGCCAATCAGGAAAAATTGGCTATTTCTGCGAATATTCATCGACTTAATTGCTTTATTGACGAGAAGCTTAGGAAGGGGAAACAGAAGTATTAACGGAATGGGGCGGATCGTAGAGGAGATCGGGACGAGTTCGCCAGATATAACCGACAGCGAAAACGGTAATCACCGCTTCCCCGATACCGATGAGGATATGCCAAGATAACATGGCAAAAAGGGCGACTAAAGGCGGTACAGTCCCCGATAAAGCCAATTGCAGGGCGCAAACCAACGCAGCCACCACCACACTTGTCCAAGCGGCCAGGGCAACAGCGATCGCCATACTGCGCCAACTATTAAAACCAAGGGCTTTTCTAATCCCCAGATAGAGATAATAACCGCCAAAAGTCCCGATCAGACCCATATTGACGATATTTGCCCCTAAAACCGTTAAACCGCCATCTTGAAAAAATAAAGCTTGCACGATAAAAACCACCGCCATCACCAGAGAACCCGCCCAGGGACCGAGTAAAACCCCCGCGAGAGTCCCCCCTAACAAATGTCCGGAGGTTCCCCCCGGAATGGGAAAATTAATCATCTGGGCGGCAAAAATGAAGGCGGCACAAACTCCCATCAAAGGTACAGCCCGTTCAGCGTAGTGACCGCGCACTTTTTTGAGAGAAAAGCTAATCAGGACGACGGCAATTATCCAAGTAAATAGACTCACCGATGGACTCAAAAAGCCGTCGGGTATATGGAGGGCGAGATAAGGGGTCAGCAGAGGGTGAAACAAACCAACTCCTAGAAAATTAACAGACATTAAAACTCAGTCTCCTTGGCAATTTGGGTTAAAGATTTCAAGAGAATTATTTGGCTGGGACGGAAAAGTCCTCTCTTCTAGTAGATAACTAACCGCTTCATTCTACAATGCCCTCTCTGGGGATTTAAACCCTTTAGCTTCTTAAGAATTTCTGTTATTTTTCCGGTTGTCAGGGTTTAGCTATCGGCCAAAATCTCAATTATTCTCAAGCAGTCAAATTATTTAAATTATTATTAATTTCTCGGGGTTTTTTCAGTTTTTATGCTAGGCCTTAACCAGTTATCAGTTATCAGTTATCAGTTAGAAGAGGCTGGTGACTACTAACCACTGAGTTTTAAGTAATATTAATCACCGATCACTGATTACTGTTCACTGATAACCGATAACTGAAAGGTCTCCCCACATCTTTTATACCTCTTACTTCCTAACATAAATAAAGATGAATCAGCTTAAAACTGTTACTTTATTGGGTTTACTAGCCGGTTTACTTGTCGCTATTGGCTACGCGCTCGGTGGTCAGGGCGGTGCTTTAATTGGTTTAGTAATCGCCGCCATTACTAATATCGGTTCTTGGTACTTCTCCGATCGCATTGCTCTGGCCGCTTACCAAGCCCAACCGGTCAGCCGCCAACAAGCCCCCGAACTCTACCAAATAGTGGAAACTCTCTCTCGTCAAGCCAATATTCCCACACCGCAACTCTATATCGTCCCCACCCCCGCCGCCAATGCTTTCGCCACCGGCAGAGATCCCGAACACGCCGCCGTCGCCGTTACCGAGGGCATTTTAAACCTGCTGCCCGCCGACGAATTAGAAGCGGTTATCGCCCACGAATTAACTCATGTGCGTAACCGGGATACCTTAACCCAAGCTGTTGCGGCCACCGTTGCCGGGGCGATTTCCTACCTCGCCAGAATGCTGAGTTATGGTTTTCTGTTTGCTGGCAATTCTCGCCATCGTCAAGGGGGCAATCCCATCGGTTTACTATTTACCATCTTTCTGGCCCCCCTTGCCGCCACTGTGATTCAGATGGCTATCTCTCGTACCAGAGAATTCGAGGCTGATGCTGGTTCCGCCAGGTTGACTGAGAATCCCGAAGCTTTAGCCCGGGCTTTAACCCGTTTAGAATTGATCGGTCGTCAAATGCCCTTAAATGCCAATCCTGCCTTTGAACCGCTGTTAATTAGCAGTCCTTTTTCGGGGCAGTTTCTGGCTAATTTATTCGCTACTCACCCATCCACCGAGGCAAGAATCGAAAATCTCCGTCGCATTCAACAGGAATTATTAACCTGATCCCGTTCTTAATTTTTAGAGGTCATCTAATGATAAGCTATCAGAGATAACCCCCTCTTTTGCGCTTTTTCTAGCTTGGTATGAAACCGTGATCAACTCTGAAGAAAAAAGACCGACTTGGGACGAATATTTTTTAATGATCGCTAAATTAGCCGCCACCAGATCCACCTGTTTAGCGTTTCCCGTCGGTGCGGTAATTGTCAAAGATCGGCAGGTTTTAGCCACGGGGTACAATGGTTCGCCATCAGGAACAGTTCATTGTACTGCCCAGGGTTTTTGTTATCCCGGTTTGGGAACCTGTCGAGAATCTGGAGAAATTCCCTCTCGGGCAATTCATGCCGAAGCTAATGCGATCGCTCAAGCGGCTAAACACGGTATTTCTACCCAAGGTGCTAGTATTTACGTTACTTTAGAACCCTGTATTTCCTGTTTAAAACTAATTATTTCTTCGGGAATTAAAGAAGTTTTTTACGAAGCGGACTTTAATAGTGGCACAAAAGCCATGTTAAGGGATTCTTTTCTAGAAACGGGGATTATTAAATATAAAAAGATTTATTTATCAGCAGAAATGGCTAGTCATGCGGCCTTATTTTTATTAAATCCCATTTCGATCGATCTCAGGTAGTTATCTTCAACGGCGACATCACTCCACTTGAGTGGTGCTTTATCCATGGCGTGGCTCGGTTCGTCGAATAATTAGTGCTAGGAGGGCTAATAACCGTGAACGAAGAACATATTACCAGAGTTACCCGCGAACAGTGGGCGAAGTTGAAAGGCAAAACAGACTGGAAGAAAGTTAAAGGCATGAGTGAGGCAGAAATTGCCAAAAACGCCCTAGAAGACCCCGATAATCCACCGCTGCCGGCTGATTTTTTCGATGAAGTCGTGGAATGCACCCCGGTTTCCTTGAATCCCTAGCCCCCCGATTAGTAACTGGATTTAGGGATTTTATCGGGCTGTATTAGCCTAGACTAACACAGCCCCAAGTTACCGTTTAAATGTCCAAATCGGTAAGATTTAAACGTGATCCGTGGGTTTCGATAAATTCTCGCCGGGGGGCAACTCGATCGCCCATAAGAATGGTAAATAATTCCTCTGCTTTGGCTGCGTCTTCGATTTCCACCCGTTTTAAAGTGCGAGTTTCGGGATTCATGGTAGTATCCCAAAGTTGTTGGGGCATCATTTCTCCTAACCCTTTAAAACGTTGGATTGTGTAGTTAGCATTAGAGGGAAATTCCGCTATCTTTTGCTGTAATTCTCGATCGCTATAGCAGTAGGAATGATTTTTACCGCGTTCCAATTTATAGAGAGGAGGACAGGCGATATATACATAACCTTGGTCAATTAAATTCTTCTGATAACGATAGAAGAAAGTTAACAACAAAGTTCGGATGTGCGCGCCATCCACATCAGCGTCAGTCATTAAAACAATGCGATGATAGCGCAATTGTGAGGGGTCGAAATCTTCTCCTTTAATCCCTAAACCGAGGGCTGTAATTAAGGATTGAATTTCCGTATTTTTGTAGATTTTGGCATCATCGGTTTTTTCGATATTGAGGATTTTTCCCCGCAGAGGTAGAATCGCTTGAAAACGACGATCGCGCCCCTGTTTGGCACTTCCGCCGGCGCTGTCACCTTCGACGATGTAAATTTCTGACCTTTCTGGGTCTCTTTCGCTACAATCAGCCAATTTACCCGGTAAAGGTGAGGATTCCAAGACCGATTTCCGTCGTACTAAGTCCCGGGCCCGTCGGGCCGCTTCCGCCGCTTTGTACGCTTGTACTGCTTTTTCGATAATCGTGTCGGCTACTTGGGGATTTTGTTCTAAGTATTCGTTGAGAGTTTCCCCCACCAGGGAATCAACAATACCCCGGACTTCGGTGTTACCCAATTTGGTCTTGGTTTGGCCCTCGAATTCCGGTTCGGGGACTTTTACGGAAATAACGGCGGTTAAACCCTCGCGGACGTTTTCCCCCGCTAGATTAGGCTCGTTTTCTTTAATTTTATTGCGTTTACGAGCGACATTATTTAAAGTACGAGTCAGAACTGCCTTTAATCCCTCTAGGTGAGTTCCCCCGTCAATGGTGCGGATATTATTAGCAAAACCGAGAATATTGTCGCTATAGGCATCTATACACCACTGAAACGCCACTTCGATATTAATTCCGTTCTTTTCCCCCGATACATAGATAATATCTTTGTGCAGGGTTTCTTTTTCCCGACACATATAGGCGACGTATTCTTTAATACCCCCCTCATAACAATAGGTTTCGATGTGGGGTTCTTCGGGACGGTAATCGCTAAAGGTGATTTTAACACCGGCATTTAAGTAGGCTAGTTCTCGTAAACGTCCGGAGAGGGTACTGTAATCAAATTCGATGCCTTGGCTAAAAATTTCGGTGTCCGGCAGGAAATTAACCCTAGTTCCCGTTTTTTCCTCTTGACTGGGACTGCTGACCAATTCTGTGACGGGGATACCTCTTTCGTAGCGTTGGGTATGTACTTTATGATCGCGCCAGACGGTGACATCGACCCATGCAGAAAGGGCATTAACTACGGAAATCCCGACTCCGTGTAACCCTCCCGACACTTTATAACCACCACTGCCAAATTTACCGCCGGCATGAAGTATAGTGAGAACGGTTTCGAGGGCAGATTTACCCGTGGTCGGGTGAACATCGGTGGGAATACCCCGGCCATCGTCGGTAACGCTGACGGAACCATCGGCCTTGATATCCACTTCGATATGAGTACAGTAACCCGCTAGGGCCTCATCGATCGAGTTGTCCACCACTTCATAGACTAAATGATGTAGTCCCCGCGGCCCAGTCGTACCGATATACATCCCTGGCCGCTTCCTGACTGGTTCTAACCCTTCGAGAACTTGTATCTGTTCCGCGCCGTAGTTACTTGTCATAAAATTTCCCTAAAAAGGCTGTGATCCCTGATTGAACCTAAATGAATGGCAAAATCTTCAAAAATTTTAGCACATAAGGGTTAAAGACTGCTTAAATGCCTTTAGGGAGAATTTTTTATTGGGGTTGGGGTGTTGGTCAGTAAACAGTGAGCAGTCAACAGTGAGCAGTAAACAGTAAAAAGGCAGCTGCGAGCTTGTCCCTTAATACTATTCACTGAAAACTCACACCTGAAAACTCGCACCTGATCACTGATAACTGATAACTGATAACTGATAACTGATCAATAGTCCTTAAACACTGTCATCCTCAAATTTATAACCGACACCGACTACAGTTTTGATAAAGATCGGATTAGCAGGATCGGGTTCTACTTTTTTGCGTAAGCGTCGGATATGGGTATCTACTACCCTTTCATCGCCAAAAAAATCATTTCCCCAGAGATTATCGATTAATTGGGTGCGACTCCAGACGCGATTGGGATAGCTGACAAAGGTAGCTAATAAATTAAATTCTAAGGTGGTTAAATCGAGGTTTTCCTCTGGCATTCCTTCCAATTTACGAACAGCAGAATGTTGATCCAAGTCGATAATAAAATGACGGCTGCGATGGAGTTGTTGGGGTTGGCTATCGTGTCTTAAACTACGTCTTAATAATGCCCTTACCCGCGCGGTTAATTCCCGGGGACTAAAGGGTTTGACCATATAATCGTCGGCTCCCGTAGATAGGCCGATAATGCGATCAATTTCTTCTCCCCTAGCGGTTAACATGAGAATATAGGGGTCTTTTGTCCCGGGTTTTTGGCGAATTCTAGCACACAATTCTAGTCCGTCTAATTCGGGTAACATTAAATCTAAAATCACTAATTCTGGTTGCTTTTGATAAAATAGTTCTAGTCCTACCCTACCATTATAAGCCAGATGACAAGTAAAGGACTCCCTCTCTAAAGTTTGCTGAATCAAATGGGCGATTTCAATTTCATCCTCGATAATAACGATATCCATACAAGGGAAAAATTTCACAAATATCTAGGCATATTTTAACATATTAGCTATTCATTTCTTGCTCAAGTTTGAACATTGAAATAATTGTAATTTTTGATCATTTTTTGGGGGGGGGAGAGTTGGCAGCTCTCCCGACTTTGGTGGACTGGGGACTTTTCAAGGTAAAGGGACAAACTGCTCACCGGAGGGAGTTGATCGCACTTGAATTAACACTGGTTGACCGATGCGATCGCCAGTATTGGGATCAAAGCTAATTTTTCCGGTGGCCCCTGTTTGATGAAAATTGCCGGAGCGCAGCAGGGATTGTAGGCCCTGACGATGAGGATTTTCCCTTAAACCGGCAATAATCACCCGTGTAGCGTCAAAACTGGTGGCTGTGCGCCAACTAACCGGACCGCGCCACTGTTCCTGCATAAGATTGGCAAAAGTCTGGTTAACCGAGGGGTGCCAGGGTGCGGCAAGGGTTAAACCTTGGGCGTTTTTGCCGCCATCTTCGAGGGTGCGAATATTGTAGAGGGTGGGACTACTAAACAGAGGCAAACGCTGACGATTGGAGCGAATAACCTCAAAAACGGGATCGAGACGATCAACATGAGCGACGACAAATAGGCCGTTAGCACCCCCAGAAATCGCCTGATTAAGAGCTTGATCGGCCTTAAAATTGGGTACACTCAGATCGCAGACAATCGGCACAATTTGACCGCCTTTTTTCGCCACATTAGCCATCAACTCATCTTTAAAGGAAATATTATCAGGAGCTTGAGAATCGTAGCAAAAAGCAATTTTCTGGACTTTAGCAGTATTTACTATGTAATTTGCTAAGGTTTCCGTAATTTTGCCGTTAGAAGCCACGAGACGAAAGATATAATTTCCCGCACCGGAGAGATTATTAGCCAGGGAGGTGGGAGAAATCATCACCAAACCGCCTTTTTCGTAGATGGGAGCGGCGGCTAAACTGGCATCGGAGGCATTATGACCGATAACAGCGATAATATCGGGATTTTTGACTAATTCACCAGCTACCTCTTTCGATATCTGTGGCTGATTATCGTCATTAACCACGATAACCATCAGTTTTCTGCCGTTGATCCCTCCCTGTTGATTGATCTGGGTTTGTGCGCTGGCGACTCCTCGCAATATTTCCTGAGCGACGTTGGGATTTTTCGCCGGCACAACAACGGCGATTTTGAAGGGATTTGAGCCAGTTTGCAGGTTGCTGAGATAAATTACGCTTTCGGGATCGTTGGGATGTTGAGCGAGGGATTTTTGCAGGAGTTGCGCTGCTTCTTCGTAGTAACCCTGGTCAATAGCAGCGATCGCTGATTCTTTGGCGGTGTTAGAATTAGTTTTGATCAGGAGATGATTGCCGTAACTGATGCGGGGATTATTATCGGCTTTTGGGGCAAATATTGCCAATATTTGGGGAAAAAGAAACCAACCGATCAACCCCAGTAAAACATAGAAAATTGGCGGTAAACCCGCTTTTTTGCCAGTCTTTGTCATTGCTTTACTCCTTAACTTTGCTGATTGAATTCGGCTAAACGGCGGTTAATTTCGTCATCAAGGCTTAAGAAATCGATTTCTTGAGCTAATTTCTCGCTATAGTTCTCGCTTAATTCACTATAGGCGTTTTCTTTTCGATAACGGTCTTTAATCGCTTCATTGGCATCCTCAAAGCGATCGCGGGAGGTATTGAGGTTGAGACTACTATCAAATTCGTTTATTTTGCCTAAAGCCTCATTCATGGAACTAATCGCTTTTAAGTTGCTCATTTCTAACTTATAATGCTCGATTTTTTCCTGCTCTTTACGAAGTTTTTCCTTAGCAGCAATGACCACTTTTTCGGCATTATCGACCCGATCTTTCATGGCGGGTAGAATTTTTTCTAGGGAGAGAACCTTAACCATAGCTAGTCTTGCCGCTTCTTGAAGACCTTTTTTTTGAGCGGTGACAGCCTGTTGTAAGTAGTTTGTGTGTTCCTGTTTTTTCGCCTCGTATTGTGCTTGAGCCGATTGCTGGGCTGCTACTACTTTCGCCACCGATTCTGTTAATTCCGCTAGGGATTTTTGCATCGATTCTAGGGATTCCCTGGCCGATTCTACGGCAATTTTTCCGCCAGATTCGATGGGAATACCCCACAACCAATTCCAGATCGCAACGAGAGAATTTCCTGCTTTATCACCGATCAGCCAAAAAATCAAGGCCTTTGGGGTTAATTTTTTGAACAATTTCATGCCGTTTGTCTCCTAGAGGTGTTACCTGTTAATTAGGAGTGATGGCCGACTTTGATGCAGTGGGTAAGGTTAATTTTTGTAAAAAGTCTTGACAAGGATAGGAAGGTTTAGACTGGACCGGCAGATTTAATGGGAGCGAGGGGGACAAATCGACCCTTTTTGACCTCTAGAATCAAGTAGCGGCGATCATCAGGATTATTGTTCATGTTGCGGACACCATTCTCATCGAATCTAACAGTGCCAGTCATTCCTTCAATAGAAAAATCGTTTCTTAAAACTTGATTTAACAATTTTCGATCGAATTTTTGTCCTTGTTGGTATAACTTTCGCAAAGCGGTGAGGATAACTTTAGTCGCATCGTAGGCCATGGGAGTGCGCCAAACATTGATCTTATTTTGCCAAAAACTGTGGATATAATTATCTCGTGTGAGATCATACCAAGGCACGGTGATAACTAAATTTTCTACCCCCTGTTCACCTTCTGCAAGGGTGAGATAACTTTGAAAACTGGGGGAACCTAAAATCACTAAGTTTAACTGTTGTGCGGGACGTTGCTTAAAGATACTGACGGCTCTTTTCAGATCGTCAATATAGGGAGCAACCATGAGAATATTTACTTGATATTGAGCGATTTTTTGATAAATTTCCTGTTCATCTAAATTAATTTCTGGTTCGATATTGCAGTCAAAATCTGCATCTTTAATGACTTTTTGAAACTGCTGACCGAGGAGAATGTTTTTATATTTTTGAGCGAAGTTATAATTATCTCCAGAGCGATTATCATAACAAATTAAATTAGTCGGGTTTTGGATAATTAGCTTGTCAGTTTGTTCGCGGATATATTCACTTAAGGTTGTGGCAAAAGTTTCCAGATCGGGAACCATTTTATATATATAGCCATTGCCAGAGATTTTCGGGGAAAAGCTGGTGGGAGATAGGGCAACAATTTTCCCTGGTACATAGATATCTTTGGCCGCTTCACTAGCAGCAGAAGCATTATGACCAACCACTGCTATGATTGACGGATCTTTAACAAATTTTTCGGCTCGATCTTTGGCATCTTCGGGGCTATTATTATCATTAGCGACCAGTACCTGTAGAAAGTGAAAATCGGGGTTGTTGGCCTGTTCATCGTTTAACTCCTGTTGGAATAAAGCAATACCTCGTAAAATTTCCTGAGCAATTTCTGGATTATTACCAAGAGGAACACTGGTGGCAATTTTTAAGGGATTTCTGTCTTGATAGGCCGCACGAGCGTTATTATAATAGATGCGAATCTCTGGATTATTGGGCAAGCGATCAAGGGATTGTTTAAAAAGCTGAATTGCTTGTTTATATTCTTTGTTTTTAAAAGCTTGTCTTCCCTGTTCAATAATGTTATCTTGTCGGTTTGTCTTTAATAATATTTCTTCACCTAAGCTAATTTCTGGGTATTTACTAGCATCATCGGAAAATACTCCTCCCCAATATAAAACTGATAAAGTTACCAGAATACTTAAAATAAATAACAGAGCTTGTTTCCAGCGACTAGATAGACGTAAATGCCAACTTTGCTCATAACTATTTTGGTGATTTTCCTCCGTATTTTCAGGTGGTAAAGGTAAAATTAATGGTGGTTCTTCAGGATTTTCTATCAAACGAGGCAGCAAAGAAGAACTAGCAGCATCCACCTCAAATTCATGTAATCTTAATTCTTGTCGAGCGATTGTTAAGGATTCTTGTAGGGATTTATGTCCAAGAAAATTGGGAAGAAAAACTTCTAGAAATCTCAAAGCAACCCGCACAGCGATGGGTTCTTTCATAACAATAATATGGGGTACTCCGATATTAGCCAACTGACGACCAATACCCAACCCATCGCAGGAATTACAGATAACAAGTTTTAAGCCTTTTTTAACAGCTATTTCTAGGGAATTTCTTAAGTTATGTGCAGGAGATAAAGCCGTATCATTATCAATGATAAAAACTCCATCGTGACCGTCGCTACTGGTTTGACTATGACCTAAATAAACTACAATATCCCATGGATTTTTGATCAACTCATTGTGAATATTTTTCGTTGAAAGAGGAACTTCTGAACTGGGACTCAATATTTTCATAGAAACCTTATCTGGGTTTCCTAAGACCGTTTGCAAACTGGATAAACACAGGGAATTATGCTGGTTTTCGATGTCAATATTACCCAAAATTACTAAAACCTTAATCGGAGAAGTCAGGTTAATTATCGGGGGATTTCTCTGGATAGTAAGAGCAATTTCCACATCGGGACACCATTCGTGTAAAAAATTCCAACACTCCCAGGGAATTTGTTGTAAATCAAAGTGGGTAGTTTGGATAAAAAATCTTACTTCTGACTCAGTACCTATATGGAACAAAATATGATTTTGTATCGAACTCAGATAACTAGAGTTTAGCCATTCATTTAGGCTATCTTTTAAAGTTTTAGTGGCTTTTCTGAGGTTGTCTCTAGGATCACCTACCGCTGCATTGGTGATCATACTATGAGGAACGGTAATTCCTAAACTGGGTTGACTTTTTACCCAATGATAATAAGCTCGACGATAATTTTGCAAAGCGTCAGCAATGTCAAGGTTAGGGACTAATTTACCCTCGGCAAAAGGTGCTATCAAGCGATGATTGTCACGAATTTCTAGAGTGACGGAAAATCCCGTTGCAAAATTTCCCTCCCCAATTTTCAGAATCACAACTCTGCTCATGTCTTTATCCTTGACATTTTCTGCTATCTCTATTAAATACTAAACTGCTCGGTAATGCTACTGTTCCCTAAACTTAGGTTAACATTAAAGCGATCGTCGGCATCAGCTAGAAAATAAAGTTGCAGATAGCTATCTAAGGGTTTCTCCCTTGCTATTGCTTCTAAACTGGGGATTAATTGTCCTATTTCATCGCTAATTTGCAAAGATAAACCGGGGGGTAGCTTGGCAAAATTGTCCATGGCATAGGCACGAATTAAGACAGCAATTCTCTGGTCACTGGTCGATAAAACTCCCACCATTAAAGCGATTTTATAACCCATTAATTGACTACCCACATCGAGCATTTTGCTGATAGCAGCATTGGGATAATGGGGATCGATATTCCAGAGATATTCGGCCGCTTGCCAGCGAATAGTTTCATCTTGGGTTTGATGTTGCAGTTTTGCCAAAGCTTCCTCTGGGGTTAAATGTTCCCAAAATTCCACCTCTTTTTGACTAGCATATAGTTGTCTAATTTCTCGCTGAATATCTGCTGGAGATTCTCGGCCGCTGATTTTTTCGGCAGCCAACAAAAAACCCGGATTAATTGGACGATAACTGTCGATGGTGTTGAGGATTTCCTGCCATTTTTCGCTAATAATTCCCTGCAACCATTGACTAAGTTTAGTGGGGATTACCTCTAAACGCTGCTGATAAAGTTTTTCTCGCCATTGTTGATTATTCAACAAAGCTAACCACTGCTGAAAACTAATATCTAATCTCGGAGAATAGGGTGAAACTTGACTTAACTTTTTAATTAAATTTTCTGCTGTTGCTGGCGATAAGTTTGCTAAAGATTCCAGTTTTCCTTTTTCACTCTCTCCCTCTAAACAACTCTGCCAAAGAATATCTAAATCATCAATTATTTGCTCACTGTCCAAATAATATTGATGGTAAATTGGATCGTATTCTGCGAGATTTTTAACATCTTTTCTAGATATAAAACCCCAGATATTGAGAAATTTTTCTGCTAAATCTACCTGCACCCCTAGATAAAAATCCGCCGCTAAATCGGGAATATCAACCCATTCTTGCTCTATTGTCAATCCCTCAATGTCAATCGCTTGACTGGGAATAGTAGTAACTTTTTTATCTTGAATTTGCCAAGTAAACCCGTTAATAAACTCCCAAAGATACTGATGATTTTCAGGTATTATTTGAAGGGAACAATCAAGATTATCTTTCAGCCAATTGCTTAAGCATATTTGCACTAAATAATTAATCAAGGCCTGATTTTTGGCAGTTTGATTAGAGTATTGACCGAGAATCGATCGAGCTTGTTTAATCTCTGTTTCTGAAAAAGTTAGCCAAAGGGATTTCGGGTTAATTTGTTGCAAAATATCGAGGTGGACTTTCATGGTATCTCCTAACAGATTAGATTTGAGTTAAGTAGGACTGACAAAAATATTCTAGATAAGCATCGATCTCTTGTTTTTGCCGAGATTGTAATTTAATCTCATTTAACAACTTAGGACAATCTTTGCCTTCCCTTGCACAGAGTAGCTGATAAATTTTTTTACATAATTGGGTTATTTCTCGACTAATAGTAGATGAGTGAACTCCCAATCGATTAGCGATCTGTGCTTGCGTCATCTTTTGATGATAGTAACAATATACAATCTGTTTAACTTCCTCCTCAAGAGTGATTAATAACTTCTTAATATTTTCCTGGATTTCTTGCTGTTGTAGTAAATCGTTACTTGGCTTTTTGCTGGGGAGATTTTCCCAAAAGTAATTGCTATTATCGTCATAATTAGTAGGCTCAAATCTAGAGTAAGGAGGATCGATATGATTACGCATTATCTCCCCTATTTGATTGAGTTTTGCTTGCACTTCCCCCACGGTGAGAATAACTTGCGGTTGTAACTGCTGCAAGCGATCGATTACCTGTTGCCAATCCTCCTCTTGCCAGTTATCCAATGATCTAAGAGAAGCTTTTTTTACCTCTCGAAAACAGTTAAATATTAGCAGATGATTCTCGGTAAAGATACCCGATGCTCGTAAAACTTTTTGAATTTTATTCGCACTAAAAAGACTGACTATACCGAGATTAGTCCTGCCAATGGTTTTATACTCTCCTCGCAGAAAATTATAGAGAGTATTTCTCAATTTTTTATCTGTCCATTTTTCTAAGATTAAGCGAAAAAATCCCGGTTTGGTCTTGTTATCCTGAAAATTACCGTAAAAATTGCTAGGATTATTAATGATTGCCGTAGAAAGCAAATTCAGCAAATAGTAGAATAGGGTTTCATAATCAGCATCGATCCGATGGCCAACATTTTGATAGACCCTTTGAGTTACCATACAGGAGCGATATTGTAAAAAAACCATCCAATGGGACTTGACTAATTGGTTATTAGGCTCATTCTGTAACCATTGCCACAGATCAAGATATACCGCTTCATCATTGGCCACGCTTCGAGCGATCGCAGCGAGTGATTTTCTTAATTGTGGCACTTCCCACCAGAAAACTCGATCGCCTTCAATGGCCTTAATCGTAGTATAAAAGTACCTAACGCTCATCTCTATCACCGGCTACAGGTATCTGATATCTGATTAGGTAAAAACCGAGGATTTTCTGCCAGAGTAGCAAATAAATTCAGTGATTCCCTTGCCAAGCGCACCTCTTTCTCTGACAATAGATGAGAGACTGATGAGAAACTATCAGTTATAGTGAGACAGCCTTAGCAAACCAGCAAAAGACTCATAAATTAACTCTGAGCTGCCACAAATTGCCGTCATATCAACTTCTAGGACAAAAATAAGAATGCGAGTAACTTTTACCGAAAATCAGGGTTTTAGAAAGGAATTGAATAAACGGGTTGATGCTTATTTTACCGAAAACGGCATCCCCACCAGAGATAATTTTGCCATGTACCTGAAGACGATCACGATTTTAATCTGGGTAATTGCCGCTTGGCTATTTGTGCTTTTTGGTCCGGATATCTGGTGGCTAAAAATTATCGGTTGCATGGTTTTAGGAGGAGGATTAGCAGGGATTGGTTTTAGCATTGGTCATGATGCCAACCATGGCGGCTATTCTAGTAAAAAATGGGTTAATTCTCTCCTTGGCATGACCTACGATTATATCATCGGTGCTTCCAGTTATCTCTGGCGTTTTCGTCATAATTATCTCCATCATAACTACACCAATGTTTTAGGGTACGATGTGGAAATTCACGGCGATGGTATCGTGCGAATGACTCCCCATGCCGAGCATAAATGGTACCATCGTTATCAACATTTATTTATCCCGATTATCTACGCTATAATTCCTATCTATTGGTCATTCTCCGATGTGCGCTCTATCCTCTTTTGTAATCGTTTTGGCGAGATTAAAATTCCCAATCCTAAACCGATCGATCTATTCGTTTTATTGAGCGGAAAAGTTGTTTATCTTTTTTGGTTTATTGGCATTCCTCTCTTAGTTGGTTATAGTCCCCTAGAAATAGCGATCGGTTTTCTCATTACTTTTATGACCTATGGAGTGCTTGCCTGTCATGTATTTATGTTAGCTCACGTTTTGGAACCTGCCGAATTTATTCAACCCTCGGAAACCAACCAAATCGAAGACGAATGGGCAATTTTTCAAGTGCGAACTACCGTAGATTTTGCCCCCAAAAATGCTTTTTTAAATTGGTACTTAGGGGGATTAAATTATCAAGTAGTCCACCATCTGTTCCCGCAAATTTGCCATATTCACTACCCTAAAATTGCCCCAATTTTAGCGGAAGTTTGCCAAGAATTTGGGGTTAATTATGCCGTTTATCCCACCTTCAGGGGTGCTCTAGCTTATAATTATCGTTGGCTCAGACAATTAGGCAATAAACAAAGTAATTTCGATCTCAAATTAGCCAGCTAAATATCAGTTATCAGTTATCAGTTATCAGTTATCAGTTATCAGATGTAAGTTATCAGATGTAAGTTTTAAGTTAATTAGTTAGTTAGTTAGTTATCTTTATCTTTATACCTGTTTACTGTTTACTGTTTACTTATCACTATTTACTGATCACTGTTTACTGTTTACTGTTTACTGTTTACTGATCACTGAAAAATGAACCTACCCAACTCGATTACCCTATCGCGACTCTTGGGACTGCCATTAATTTTATACTGGTTGCACCAAGGCACAGAAATCGATCGCTGGTTAAGTTTAATTATCTTTCTGATTGCTGCCAGCACCGATTGGCTCGATGGTTATCTAGCGCGAAAATTAAATCAAATCACCGAATTAGGTAAATTTCTCGATCCTTTAGTCGATAAATTGTTGGTTCTTGCTCCTCTTTTAGCTCTCATTGAAATGGATTTAATTGCTGCTTGGGGAGTATTTTTGATTCTTGCTCGGGAATTAGCGATCGCTGGTTGGCGCATTAATCCCAATTTAACAGGAAATAGCGACATAAAAGGAGCTAATTGGTGGGGAAAAAGCAAAACAGTCAGCCAAATTATCGCTATCGCTCTCTTAATTGCTCCCTTGCCTTCTGAATATAATTTAATTGCTCAGGTGGCTTTTTGGCTATCAGTAACATTAACCTTAATTTCTGGTCTGGTCTATATCACACCCAGCCGAAAATTAACAGAAAATTCAGAAAAACTTAATCATTAGCAATAATTGAGGAAACAAACCTAAAAAATAACGATAGCCTAATCGGGGGTGATGGCAACGATAACCTAAACGAAGGCCTTGACACCATCACCGATTTTAACCCTACTGGGGGCAATGCCGATACTATCCAAGTTTCTGCCGCTGGTTTCGGGGGTGGACTGACTGCTGGTGCTTTGTTGGCGACACAATTCCGGTTCGGTGCGGAGGCTCTCTTACTCTTTGTGTGATAAGTTTAACTTACTATGAGGAGCGATCAATCTTTGTGTCCTTTGTGTCTTTGTGGTTGATTCCACTAATCTCAGGATAGGGGGTTAAAATGCGTCTGAGCTTACTTTAAACTGAAGTTCGCTCCAATAGTCAAAACCTGAGTAAGCTGTACTGCATTTAAACTGCCTCTCAGGAACTTTAATACAAATGCTCAAACTGCTGCTCCGCCTCTCCGGCACTCCCATGCAGTCTTAACGAGTAATTTAAATAGTCAACATCTTATGACAGGATTTTGCATCGTCTTCCGATGCGGCCTAGTTAAATTTAGCCTAGCAGATGCTTGTCTTTAAGAATAATCTGGGAAACAAGCCCCAAAACAATAGTTGCATTTTTTCTCCTATTATATAATAATCGGGAGGAGGATCGTCAAACTCTTCAAATTCAAACATATCATTCAAAGAAAAAATCATGCCCACTGTAACTATAACCTTCCCTGGTGCCCTCACTGGTGTTTCTTTCGCTGCCGGTGGGACGGTTGCGGGGTTCCTAACCACCAATCCTACTGTCCCCATTTCTCTGGCGGCAACAGGCCTTACTGGCGATAATTTAACCTCCGAGGGACTTTTACCCGGCGGCGGCCCTACAGTTTGGAGAATAACCAACTTCGGCCTTGCTGATAACACAACAACCCTTTCCAAGTTCGGTGGAGGCTTTTCTCAGCTCCTTTCCCTGCCAGCAAATAGCCTGACCTTTGTTAGAGGTGGGGATGCCGGCACTTATAAACTAACCGGCGGTATTAATAACACGAAAGCGTCAGAACCGCAAGTAAATGGGATCCGAAATTTCCTCCTCACTGATTCCTATTTCATTACAGGTAGTGGGTTTAACGATACTCTAACTGGTGGTGATCTAGCGGATACCATAACCGGCGGCGCAGGAAACGATAGCCTAACTGGCGGTAATGGTGCTGATATCCTAACCGGCGAACTAGGAAACGATACCCTAACCGGCGGTCTTGGTGCTGATACCCTAACCGGCGGCGCAGGAAACGATAGCCTAACCGGCGGTGATGGTGCTGATCGTTTTGTTTTCAATAGTTCTAGCGAAGCCCTTGACACCATCACCGATTTTAACGTCGCTGCTGGTCAGGATATTATCAATGTTTCTGCCACTGGTTTCGGGGGTTCACTGGTTGCTGGTACTTTGTCCGGTATCAGATTCCGTTCTGGTGCGGGAGTTACTACCGCTAATAGTCCCAATCAGAGATTCATCTACAATACCACTGATGGTGGTTTATGGTTTGACGTAGATGGCAACACTCCTGGTGGCATTGCTTCGGTTCAAATCGCAACTCTCAGTAACTTGGTAACTATCACCAATACTAATATTGTCGTTATCTAATCTATCCCTGTCCCTCCACTGCGGTGGGTCGGGCGATTGTGGATTTTTTGGGGGGGAAATTAAGCCCCCAGAAATAATCTCTGCTGGTGTGTTAGCTAGGGCTAAGACACCCTTATTACTTTAATAGTGAGGTAGGAAGTCTCCGGTTTTAGGGAACTCTGGAATAGGCAACGGGAACAGTAGCTAGTCGCATTGGGATTAGTTTTGGGTAGTGATTAACTGACGGTGATAATCGCCCCATAACCGGGCTGCCTGTTGACTACTGCCGGAAGTGGGAGAATTGTTATCATTCCCTAACCAAATACCCGTCACCCAGTCGCGACGGGGAAGATAACCGATAAACCAGAGGTCGACATAATTATTAGTAGTTCCCGTTTTACCCGCTTCTCCCATGCCAATACTGGCAGCGCCTCCTGTACCATTAGTTATCACCCCCCGCAATAGGCTATTCATCGTCTCGGCGGTTTTAGGGGAGATTACCTGCTGATTTCTCTCGCTATCGTCGCCATAGTCATAAATAACCCGACAAGTCCTCAAATCCTCCACATTTTCACAGTCGGAAGCGTCGAGAATGCGTTTAATGGCGTGGGGACGATTCCAGCGCCCGCCATGGTCAAAAACCCCATAAGCTCCGGTCATTTCCAAGACATTTACTTCGCTTTGTCCTAAAATTAGCCCTGGTACGGGATTTAAAGGTGATTTCACCCCCAAACGTTCCGCTACATTGACCACATTACTTAATCCTGCCTCGCGAGCAATGCGAAGGGCGACACTATTTTCCGATCGCGCTAAACCTTGAAACATATTGATGGCTCCGCTGCTGCGTTCACAGGGAGAATAGGACTGTCCTTGCCAAGAGAGTCCAGCGCAGGTATAGGTTTTATAGGGCGATATTCCCTTTTCCAGGGCGGCAGCATAAGCAAATACCTTAAAAGTAGAACCGGGTTGACGTTTAGCTTGGACAGCGCGGTTAAATTGGCTTTTTTGATAATCAACTCCCCCGACTAAAGCGAGAATTTCCCCGGTTTGACTGTTTAAAGTAACTAAAGCCCCTTGGGAGTATCGATAGCGGGGGCCTTGGTTTAAGACATTATTTTTTAAGCTTTTTTCTGCGATCGCTTGCAGCCGGCGGTCTAAACTGGTTTCAAGGATAAAATTGCCCTCTTTAGCCACTTCTTCCCCTAAAAGGTCCTGTAATTCCTGGAAAACGTAACTATAAAAATATGGTGCAATCGTACTAGATAGGGATTTTTTGGCTTGGGGACTGATTTCAATGCGGGATCTGCGAGCGCTGGCGGCCTCTTCTGGGGAAATCATCCTTAATTGGGCCATGCGATCGATGACACGATTGCGTAATTGTACGGAAGTGTCGTAATCTTGAATGGGATTAAATAAATTCGGGGCGGGTAACATAGCCACAAGGGTGGCAGCCTCGGAGATATCTAAATCTCTAGCGGATTTATCGAAATAAAAGCGGGCTGCGTCTTCAAAACCGTAGCCGGCCTGACCGAGATAAACTCGATTGAGATAGGTTTTGAGAATTTCATCCTTACTATACACCGCTTCTAATTGTAAAGCGACCACAGCCTCCCGCAGTTTGCGATCAGCAGTATTTTGGCGACCGACTTCGGGGAATAAACTACGCGCTAACTGTTGAGTTAGGGTGCTGGCCCCTTGACGAATGCCTTGACCTTGCCAATTAATCATAACAGCCCGGACAATCCCGAAAGGATCAACGCCAAAATGCCAGTAAAAACGACTATCTTCGGAAGCGACAACCGCCTTGGGCAAATAGGGAGAAAAATCCCCCAGATTATCTAATTCTTGGTGAGTTTCCTGTCGAATGGGATTGAGGGGAGTTTGACCATCCCTAGGGTAAACCACCACCGGACCGCTCACCCCGGAAGGGAGTGGATAAACATTAACTTTGCGACTTTCCCAGATAATCCCTAGAACTAATAAACCGAAAATACCACCCGCACCATAGAAACCATAGCGCAAAAGTCGCGCCCACAGGGGAGGGGGACAGTAATAGGAGATGGTGACACAATTGGCTAAGTCTGGAGGTGCCAGGGTAAAGGTATCACCATGACGCAGGGAAACGCTTTTCAGACGACGTTTACCCATATAAACCCCGTTAGTGGAGTTTTCATCTGTGAGCAGGAAATTATGGGGATTTTTCGGGTCCCGCTGCAGGGAACAATGAATCTGACTCACCACGGTATTACGGATAGTAATATCACAGGAACTGGAACTGCGGCCTAACAAATAGCGATCGCCGATAAGGGGATATTTGCTTTCCCCGCTGCCATTCTCGTTTTTAAGGCGTAATTCAGGAACTCTCGCCCCTTTTTTGAGATTTACCGCCTGAAAATTCACCTTTCCTTGCAATTTCTGCACGGCAACGGTGACAAGTTGACTAATTTGGGTTTTCGGCGACTGGTTAGACATAGTTTTTATCAGTTATCAGCTTCTGAAGGCAAGAGGGGAAGTGGGGAATTGCAACTAAAACCCTAACACCCCAATTCCCAATTGATACCCAATATCCCTAAATTGACATTTTAGCCTCTAAAGCTTTGAGGTATTCCGTATTGACTCCCGACTCGCGAATCAGAGCAATTTTACCGGTACGGGCCACCTCGCGAACGCCAAATTTATTCAGCATTTGCATAATCGCCACCATTTTACCCGGATCCCCCACCACTTCGATGGTCAGGGTTTCCTCAGAAATATCCACAATCCGGGCCCGGAATACCTGCGCTAATTCGATCACTTCCGCCCGGCGCTCGGCGGTAGCATTAACTTTAATCAGCATTAATTCCCTTTCCACACAAGGCGTTTGGGTGATATCCTGCACCTTGAGGACGTTAATTAATTTGTAAAGTTGTTTAGTTAACTGTTCGATGCTGTCCTCGTCTCCTGGTACTACCATCGTAATCCGAGAAACTCCCATCTGTTCGGCAGGACCGACGGCCAGACTTTCAATATTAAAGCCGCGACGGGCGAATAATCCAGCAATACGGGTTAAGACTCCCGCTTCATCTTCAACTAATACGGATAATGTGTGTTTCATGGCGATCTGTCTACACAACCTATATTTAACCATTGTAAGACAGGAGGCAAGGCCAGAACAGTTTGTTTTCGCCTCACGACGATAAGAAATTTTAACAGATAAAATCCCCCCACCAGCATGGCGAGGCAGGGAGCAAAAGCTGACGGCTGACTCATGATTAATTATCGGGATTTTTTGGCAATTGTCCAGAAGGGAAAAGTTTGACTGGGATTGATGATAACTCCCGTGATGCCATGGCGAGCAAAAGCGTATTCTTTGGTTTGCCAAAGGGGAATATAGGGAACTTCATCGGCGAGAATTTCTTGAATTTTGCCAAAAATTTGCTTTCTTTTGGCTGGGTTACTTTCCCGACGGGATTGAGCGATTAATTGATTCATTTCTTGACTATAAAAAAATGAGCCTTGACTTTGCGATCCTCCCTCTTCGCAGCCAGTTTCTGGAGAACCTTTAGCACAATCTAAAAAGGGATAAATATAGTTATCTGCATCCAAAAAATCGGGATACCAATTAGATAGAGCAGTGGTATAAAGTCCCCGGCTAATATTACGGAAAAAGGCCGCGCCTAGGATACTATTGGGTTCAAATTGAATCATATTATCTAAATCCCGTTTTGCTAGAGCTTTCATCACTGCCGCCACGCTGCTGGAAGTGATCGATCCCGAGGAGTGCCAAACTTCTACAATTGCGGGGTTTTCTGCACTATAACCAGCAGTTTTTAGTAATTGTTTGGCTTGTTCTATGTTATGGTTGCCATAGCGCTCTTTAAATACCGGTTGTGACTCGGAAAAAGTAGTAGGAATCAGACTAAAAAGAGGGATGCCTTGACCTTGTAAAATGCGATCATTAAGTAAATCTCGATCGACTAGAGAAGCAATTGCTTGTCGCACTAAAATATTATGGGTGGGTTCACTTTTGAGATTGAGACTCATAAAGTTAATTGCTGCCCCAGAAGATTCGATCGCTTGCCATTTTCCCTGGGCTGCTTCTGTGCGTAATTTTCTCACTTGAGGAGGGAGTAAAGATTGATAGGCAATATCCACCGCACCCGTCTGAAAACCGTTGAATAAATTGGCAGGATTAGAGAGATAAATTTGAACATTAACTCCCTTATTTTTGGCTGGTTCTCCCCAATAGCGATCGAAGGCTTCTAAACTAAAAGAATCGCTAGTAACCGCTTTTAATTGATAATGTCCTGTGCCGATAAATTCTTCTGGTTTAAATTTACCCTCGCCAATTTGATAAAATTTAGGTGAAACCGCACAGGCTCCGGGGTAAGCTAAAAGAGCGGGAAAGGCGGCAAAAGGTCTGGTTAGTTTAATAGTAATTTCATCTTCTTTAGTAGCGGTAATTTTATCAATTGTATCCCGAAGAAGAAAGGAAGGTTCACCCCCATTTTTGATAAATCTTTCTAGGGAAAACTTCATCGCCTCCGCGTTAAAAACCGTGCCATCATGAAAAATAACTCCTCGACGTACTGGGATAGTATAAGTCAAACCATCGGGGCTAATTTGCGGCAATTCCGTGGCTAGGAGAGGCTTTAAATTAGTGGTTCCTTCCGCGTAGGTGTAGAGAGTTTCACCGAGATTATAAATAATAAAAAGTCCCGCTAACTCATAACTATCGGCAGGATCGATCGAGCGTGGTTTTAGGGTTGTCCCGATCATCAGGCGATCGCTATCCCTTGGTGGTAAATTGGAATTAGTGGACTGACAGCCCACGGTCAGAAGAAGACAGAGGCAAAATAAACTTAAATAGCGGTAAAGTCGGCGTAAAGGTCTCATCGATGGCGATTAACGGCAGCTAGGTATCAATCAATCCTATCATTTTTGAGGATAATCTTTTCTACTAGGTTACCTTAAGTAAGTAAATTGATTGCTTAATTGGTTGGGGAAAATTCTTCAATAGCCGGACTGATTACCCGGACAATTAAATTAAATTTTCTGGTGGAGGATGGCAAAAACTTGATAAATTTGGACAAGAAGAATATCTATGGACGAGAAGTGTTATTTCTTGACAATGAGAGAAACGAATTAGAAACTCATCTTCTTTTATCTAGACGATTAGGATTATCTGATCCAAAAGAGATGGCTCTCTTAGGGTTATAGTGATGAGCAAATCTTATCGAAGAAAGGGCATACGCTATACGCCCCTACCAATCACACTAGGTGCCATCTAGGGGCGCAACCTGGTCAGTGAGTTTATCGAACTGCTTGCGCCCATAATGTAACATGGTGAACATTTTTTAGCCAAGATCCAAGATAGCCATTTAGGTTAATCCTGTCCCTTCTAAACAAGCTCGATCGAAAATTGCCCCCGTGGTTACTGCCGAGGCTAAACTAGCACAAAGAAGATTGGCATCAGTAAAATTTGTTCCGCGTAAAATCGCCCCGAAAAAAATTGCTTCCTCTAAATCGGTAGCCGACAGATCTGCCCCGGACAGATTAGCGCTAGTAAAATCCGCTTGGGTTAAAATCGCCCTGACAAAACTCACTCCCCGGCCATCGACACCGCGAAAATCCGCCCCGGACAAATCTAGATGATTAAAAACCGCCCCGGCTAAAAAAGCCCCGGCCAAACTTGCCCCGGTCACGATCGCATCGAGGAGAATTGCCCCGCGTAAATCGGCATTACGAAAATCTGCTCCCCTTAAATTTGCCCCGGTCAGGTCAGCACCGCGTAAATTTGCGCGTAAATTCGCTCCTGCTAGGTCTGCACCCGCTAAATCAGCCCCTGCCAAATTCATGCCCGCTAAATCTTTTATCTCACCCTGACGAATTGCTAATAAATCAATACTGGGAAAAGTCATGTTCAGCTACGGTTAAATCCTGTAAAAATATCTTAGAATATTCGTAAACCTTTGTTAAGAAAGCGCTCCATGTCCCTAGAGCTATTATCCCTAGAAAATATTGAAGAAATCGCCCACCAATACGGATACTGGGCGGTATTTATCGGCATCACCCTCGAAAATATGGGGATTCCCATCCCGGGAGAAACCATCACCATTGTCGGCGGCTTCCTTGCTGGTAGCGGTGATTTAAACTATTGGTTAGTTTTAGTCAGCGCAATTACAGGAGCAGTTTTAGGCGATAATTTTGGCTATTGGCTCGGGCGCGCCGGGGGGTGGCCGTTTTTGTTAAAAGTTGGCAAATTCTTTGGGATTCCCCCCCAAAAACTAGAATTAGCCAAGGAACAATTTAGTAAAAATGCACCCCGGGCGGTCTTTTTCGGTCGCTTCGTGGCCCTGTTAAGAATCTTTGCAGGTCCCATGGCGGGAATTGCCCGAATGCCCTACGGTCGTTTTTTCCTCTGTAATCTCGGTGGGGCGACGGTGTGGGCGACGATTATGGTGACATTATCCTTCTTTTTAGGCCGTTTGTTCCCCTTGCACCAGTTAGTTAGTTCTATGGCTCGTTTTGGTATCTTGGCTTTAATTATCGTCCTGGCCTGGACAATTCTCCACCCCATCCTTGAGTCACGGAAAACGGCGGTTTAAGGCGATGACGGGGAGCTTGTGCGTTTGTTGCGTCGGAATATCGATTGGTTGTGACAGATTCCCCAACTACCTAGGGTATGCTGAAAAAGTCCTAGGCTGGGGTCAGGAGTCGGTCGTCAGTAGCCGGTCGTCGGCAGGGGAAGTCAGAATAACAGAATGACCTCGCACGTCTGCAAGTGGAACCCTTCCCAATCGAAGAGCGAAAGTGCAAGGGTTTTGAGTCCCTATTGCCATTTCTCAACGTTCGTTTCTGGGACTTTTTTAGCCACAAGAGTCCCAAAACCATTTTATAGCAAGCCTTAAACTGATATTCAGCCAACCCTAAATAGGATTTGGTTCTGTATTTACCCCCGACACATCGGATATTCACAGGCAATTTACGGGTACAGACGAACGGATATCTTTGCGTCTGTTAGCCTTTTTTCGTCAAAACGATGAAATGTCCGTATCGAGTATCCGGGATCATGTACTCGTAGACCTTTTCCCGATCATTTTTATCTTGAATAAATTCATCTACGGCCGTCTTCACGCCCGAAGAAAAGAAACCGTAATCATCGACGATGATAACCGCCCCAGGGGAGGTGATCGGGTGGAGGAACTCTAATACCTGTTTGATCGGTTCGTACAGATCGAAATCCACATAGGCGAAAGAAACCCTCGCGGGTAAATTTTCCGCTCGCTCGAGGATTCGATCGAAAAATCCTTTGTGAATTACATAGCGATGTTCGGGAAAAGAAATCTTCCGTAATCGCTCTAGAACCATTCCCTCACGGCATCGCATTTTTCCCCTGTAGGCTTCCATATTCCCCAAATCGAAAATATCGTGGAGCAAGCGATCTTTTTCCGAGGGGGCGGGCAACCCTTCAAAGGAATCGAATAGATGTAAGGTCTTGTCCGTTCCAGCGATTTCATTGGCGATCAGCGCGGAGGTTTCTCCCTGCGCCACACCAAACTCGCACACATCGCCCTCTATCTCCCGACACCGGCCCAAACCCTGCACGAGATAATAGGCCTCTGACGGAGGCGTGCCGAGCAATGTGGTTAATAGATGCAGACGAAGATCGTTAGGCTCTATTACGGGGTCGGATTCGTTGAGCCTTCCCTCGTAGGCCTGTGCCAGATTGGCGAAATTATCGAACCAGATCGGCAGCTCCGATGTCCGGTGGAGTGGTTCATCCTCGAGCGAGGACGAGGTCAGAGCAACGGATTGATCATTCATAGCTGTTACACATTTAAAATGGGCATTAGGATGTTAGAAAACAAACGGAGATTTATTAATTATCGATAAGAAAGCGGTTATCAGAAATAACCGCTTCTGGAATTTTACAAGAATCTGTTTAACGTTCCAGGCGCCTGGAGTTTTTGCGCTCACCGCCGCCACCACCACCACCAAAATTATCTTCTTTGGGACGAGCTTTGTTGACTTTCATCTGTCGTCCCATCCATTCGGCCCCGTCAAGAGTTTCGATCGCTATTGCTTCTTCCTCATCGGAGGACATTTCCACAAAACCAAAACCGCGCATTTTACCCGTTTCCCGATCTACGGGCAAGTAAACGCGACTAACCGTGCCGTATTCAGCGAATACCTCTTGCAAGTCCTCTTTCGTGACGTCATAAACCAGATTACCAACGTAAATCGTCATGGATTGTCTCCCAATATCACAGCCATTTCGAGAAGGAGATCGGACACAACCCAGTCAAGGCCATCAGGGAAAAACCACTTCTGTTTGAAACCAATGCTGCTACCGAACCTAACTACTCTCTCTAAACTAGCATAGCTTATCAGTGATCAGTGATCAGTTATCAGTAGGAGTAGGGAGTATTAAGTGAGCAGTATTACACGGCGGTTTTCTGCTTTCTTTTCACTGATTACTGTTTACTGTTTACTGATCACTGATTAGGGTAGCCAAGGATATTGACTAAAATCGGGGGGACGTTTTTCGAGGAAAGCCTGTTTCCCTTCGGCTCCTTCGGCGGTCATATAGTAGAGTAAAGTGGCATTGCCCGCTAACTCCTGTAAACCCGCTTGACCATCACAATCAGCATTAAAAGCCGATTTCAGGCAGCGAATCGCCAAGGGACTTTTTTCGAGAATTTCTAAGGACCATTTAACCCCTTCCCGCTCTAATTCCTCCACCGGGACGACATGGTTAACCAAACCCATTTCTAAAGCTTGTTGGGCGTTATACTGCCGACAGAGAAACCAAATCTCGCGAGCCTTTTTCTGACCGACCACCCGGGCCAGATAACTAGAGCCAAAACCGCCGTCAAAACTGCCCACTTTCGGACCTGTCTGACCAAAAACGGCGTTATCCGCCGCTAAGGTTAAATCACAAACCAAGTGCAAAACATGACCGCCCCCGACCGCATAACCTGCCACCAGCGCGATAACTACCTTGGGGATGGAGCGAATTAATTTCTGTAAATCCAGCACATTGAGCCGGGGTACGCCATCATCGCCAATATAACCCGCCAGACCGCGCACCGTCTGATCGCCGCCAGAACAAAAAGCATACTTGCCGTCGCTGTGGGGACCTGCACCCGTGAGCAATACTACCCCAATGCGGGCATCCTCGCGAGCATCACAGAAAGCGTCGTAAAGCTCAAAAACTGTTTTTGGACGGAAGGCATTACGCTTATGGGGGCGATTGATGGTAATTTTGGCGATTCCCCCCCATTTATGGTAAAGAATGTCCTCGTAGGTTTTGACGGATTGCCATTCAACGCTCATAGTCTCGGTTATCGGCACAGCTTTTTTACCTTACCTCATTTTGTCGCCCACTTTGAAGCCTGGAGCGCCAGAAGAGGGGAATGGATAGTTGACCGACAAGGTTTAAAGCTGATTCTCTTCTTGATATTTTCTGAGTATTTATTCAAAATAAGTAGCTGGTTATAATTAAATTAAAAATGGATTTTGCCTTTAATCCCCCCTTGATCCCCCCTTGATAAGGGGGGTGCCGATAGGCGGGGGCATCTGAAATAATACCTACCTACTTATATTTATCCTATTTGCTAACTTTAAAGAGCTAAAAATATTAGTACAAGTAATAAAACTAAGCTGGAATCATTAGAGTTTTATTTATGGTTAAAATATCCAATAACAATTTATCCTGATGATGACGGGGGATATGTATCAGAAATTAAGGATATTCCAGGATGTTTCACTCAGGGAGAAACCATAGAGGAAACCTTAATCAGTAAACAGTAATCAGTGAACTGAAAACTTACATCTGATAACCGATAACTGATCACTGAAAACTCACATCTGATAACTGATAACTGATCACTGATAACTGATCACTGAATTAAAGCCATTCGATTTCTTTAGCTTTTTCGGGTAATTTAGCCGTGGCTTGTCCTTGGCTGCGGGACTGAAACCCAATTAAATCGAGGGGAGTAGCCAATAAATCTACTATATCAGCTTTACCAAACAATAACTTGAGAGTATTTTTTGGTAGCTCTTTTAATAACCAACGACCGAGAGTAAAAAATAACTCTTGGTTGGTTAAAGGTCGCATCAATTCGATATCATACAATTCGTGAAGATAGCGATTCGAGCGCCCGTAACGTTTTAATTGACTTCTTAAGTCTTCTAAGGTGGAACGATGACGATGGTAAATAATTGCCTCCGGTGCGTAGGTTAATTGCCAGTCAGTTTGTTGTTGAATACGCCAACAGATATCGGCATCACCACCGGTAGTTAAATAAGGACGAAATAAACCAACTTTTTGAAAAGCTTCTCGACGAATAGCGAGGTTAGCAGTTTGACCGTAGGGACAAAAAGAATGTTCTAAAAGAAATTTTGGTGACATAAAGTGACGACGTTCCGCATACTTTTCCAACCAAGTGGAACCAGTTAAGGCGGCAATTTCACCCGCTACCAGACCAATCCTATTATCTTTAAAGGGTTGAATCAATTCTGTCAACCATTGCGGTGCGGGACGACAATCGGCATCGGTAAAGGCCAGAAAAGGATAACGAGAGCTTTTGATCCCTTTGTTACGAGCAGCGTAGGAGCTTTGTATCTGATTTTCGCTTAAAATCATCAGGTTCAGTCCCCTGTATTCTTCTGCTGCCTTTCCTAATAATTCTGCTGTGCGATCGCTACTATTATTATCAACTAAAATATATTCAACTAATTGACGGGGATAGGTCTGTTTGGCTAAACAATCAATGAGAGGGGGTAGATCTTTCTCTCCGTTATAAATTGGCACGATCACGGATACTTCGGGCAAGAACTGTAAGGTAGTTGACATCGTTGGAGTCCAATAAACGGGCGACGGTTGAACTATTCGCTACAATACTACTATAATCAAGAGCAACAAAAAGCAAGTCTATTGTCACTTATTTTAGACCAACGATGAAAAGTTTCTTCCGAAAATTATTTTTCTATGCGGGTATTCTTTGGCTCTCCCCTTTAATCATTGCCTTTGAGGTAGCTAATAATCGAGAGCTTATCTTAGGTGATGTGCGGCGTTGGGTAGAGTTATTAGGCTGGGAAAAAAGAGCAGATTGGTTACAATTCTTAGCTCTGTGTCTGGAGGCAAAAGAATTTAGAAATTTATATTATTGTCGTCTTTTTCAAGGTGGTTCATTCAGCCGTTTTTTAATGTATATTCTTAGGTTTTTCTATCGCGAAAGTTCCTACTTATTTCTAGATTCTTCCTGTTCGATTGGCAAAGGATTATTTATTCAACACGGTTTTAGTACGATTGTTATGGCGGATTTGGGCGATAACTGTTGGATTAATCAACAGGTAACAATTGGCTATAAAGATAAAAGCGGTCGCCCCAAAATTGGCAATAATGTCAGGATTACCGCCGGCGCTAAAGTCTTAGGAAACATTACCATCGGTGATAATGTCACCGTGGGCGCAAATTCAGTGGTAGTCAAAGATGTTCCACCTAATTGTGTAGTGGTGGGTATTCCCGCTCGTATTATTAAACGGGACGGCGTTAAAGTAGATGAAAAATTATAAACGTTGACTTAAAATATACTCGGCAATTGCCAGATCTCCCGGAGTCGTAATTTTTAAGTTAGTTTCTTCACCGACGACAATTTTGACGGGAAAACCACATTTTTCTAATAAGGCGGCATCGTCGGTGACTTCCCAATCTAATTTTCGGCCCTGTTCATGACATTCTTTTAATAATTTTACCTGAAAACCCTGGGGCGTTTGGGCCGCCCACAACTGCGAGCGATCCGGTGTATCCTCAATCCAGCCCTTGCTATCGACAATTTTAATCGTATCTTTCACCGGAATCGCCGCAATGAAACCCTGACAAGTGGCTAAAGCGGCGGCACAGCGATCAAATAATTCGGGAGTGGCTAAACAGCGCGCCCCATCGTGAATTAAAACCGCCTCAGCCTCCTCTGGTAGGGCTTGTAAGCCATTATAAACCGATTTTTGTCTGGTTTCGCCTCCTTGAATGATTTGCACGGGTTTAAGGGCATTTATGGCGGTGATAATTTCTCGGATATCCTCAAAGTCTTCCGGTTGTGCCATAATCCCAATCCAGATAATTGCCCCGGATTGCATGGCAGCCAGCAAAGTCCAAGTCAGGAGCGGTTTTCCGTGCAGGGTGAGCAGTAACTTATTGCGACCGCTGCCCATCCGTTTACCCATTCCCGCTGCTGGAATTAACAAATACATATTTTTTTCAGGTAAAAAGTTAAGAATTCAGTGGACAGCAGTGGGGAGCTTTTTGCTGGTTAAGTAAGTGGTTTAAATATATCCCCCCTTAATCCCCCCTTGATCAGGGGGGTGCCGATGATTGTTAATCGCTTAAATAACCCCAAAAATATCCCTCTTAAGAGAATAAATCGAGGGGAAAGTGACCATAAGTACCGACTAATTGATCATTTTCTGATTGACAAGAAATCAGGACACCGCGATAGGTTCCCGTGTAGGAATCGAGATAGGAAGCTTGTCTTTGGTTATTGTATTTAATATACACCGCTCTCGGTTCTGGTTGGTCTTCTGGGAGACTATTAGGTGGAGGGTATCCTAGGGCCTGTAGATAAGTTTTCAGGGCTTTAAATCCCTCTTCATTGTTATCGGCACAGATACCTAAAT
Organism: Microcystis sp. M015S2; assembly: GCF_020245945.1. NCBI lineage: Bacteria > Bacillati > Cyanobacteriota > Cyanophyceae > Chroococcales > Microcystaceae > Microcystis > Microcystis sp. M015S2. The sequence goes on along the minus strand of NZ_JADBTX010000048.1, from coordinate 8,665 downwards.
TAATTGATTCCGAACCTTGATTAACTAATAAAATTGCCTGTCTTAGAGCTTCTTCTTCTTCAGGGGATTGGGCAATTTTTAGTTGAATACAGCCATATTCTTTTAGGAGTTTCAAGGCTTCTTCAATAGACATGAGCGGTTAGATATGCGGGGCTAGAGATCAAAAATAAGCTGGTGCTGCTGTCCTTAACGACAAATTCCCAAGAAAAAAAGCCCTAAATCATTGAGATTTGGAGATAGGAAAATTTTGAATTGGTCTTAATCGCAAGATCGCCAATTCCGATCATATCAGGTTGGGGACAGGAAAATTGATCGGGCTTGTTCGATCGCTCCGGGTTGTGCGGGCATTTCACTCACCGCTTTTTGATAGCCGAAGTAAGCACCTACATCCTGATGGGAAAAGAGGAGTGTCTCTGATGAGATAGAGTCTCAGCAGCTTCAGTTAACTCCTCCCGTTTCTCTAGGGCTTTTTCTTCGGTTGTTTCCGAGTCTTGCAGTTAAATTTCCGCCACGGCTCTTTCGATTAAACGACGAGCCAGGGTTTGAATGCCGGTATGTTCATAGTAATTAGTCGTCATATCGAGGAATGCCCCAACATATACCAATTTATCGGCAGAAAAGTCGATAAATCCCTGAATTTTGCTCAATAATACCTGCTGGCTCAAATCGCGCTCCCTGACAAAATTACTCATCCAACCTTTAGTCGAGTCGAAACTTTGACCGATAAAGTCTAATTTTCTGGCAGTAGTTGCCCCCGGAATCAATTCTTTAATACTGGCGAAAGTGGAGTTAGATTCTAATTCTCCTGGCCTGAGAATGCTGAGGCCCGATTCCACTTTGCGGATAAAACTGCCCCCCAGAGGGATTAAACCATCCAAACAAACTAACGCCGCCATCCGCATGAGGGATTCGCCGCTATAATCTCCCAGAGAAGTGACGAAATCCCCGATACTATCCCCCGGAATGCCATTAATTTGACAAAAAGCGACTAATTCGGTCACTAATTTCAAGGTTAGATCGATGGTTTGCGCTTTTTCGGGGGCAGGGGTTAATCTTTCGATTAAACCGCCCATGAGGGGAATTTTACCACCGACGGCATTAGCAAGAGAGGCGGCGGCTAGGGCATTATCGGCGCTGTCGATGGTTTGGTAGAGCCAGAGCGCCCGTTGATAGCCCTGGGATTTATCATTAAACAACCAAACGGCTCGATCGCCAATCTGTTGGATCATGCTTTCGTCGGTTTCGCCGGTGACTGTGATAATCGTATTTTTAAACCCGACTAGGTTATCCCACTCTCCCGGCACGACATAATCAAGGGTTTTGAGAACTTTGACGGTGAGATTATTCGTCGGTAATTCGTCCACCAGTTCAAAAATTGGCTTACTCACGGATGTCTCCTTACTTTAATTTTGCTAGACCATCTAAATCGAACTTAGCTAACCAAGCTTGGCGATCGCTGGCAGCAAAATCTGGCTCCCGCGATAAAACCTTGACTTGATAGCGATTATTGACTAAAACGGCGCTGGCGGTTGCACCCTGTTCCACAGAGGGAAAACCTTTAATTGTGGTTTGACTGTCTTGGAATTTATTGGCCGCGGCGGGATTATTGCTGATGTCAGATATGGCTAACATAGCCAGAACTTTGCCATCTTGCTTCAGTTTTGCCTCAGCAAAGCCTTTTTTCTCCTGGGTATAGACGCGCTCGTATCCTTCCCCAGAAGGCGGGAAAAACCGATTAAAACTGCCGCCAGAGGTGGATTCTTTCACCACTGCCGCCGCCCCACGAGCGGTGCTTTCTTGTTGCGCTTGGTCAAATTGTGAGGGAGCTTTAGCACAGGAAGTTACTAGCAAAAGTACCGCTAATACCCCTGCTATCAAGATTTTGCCAAATCGAAAGTTCATAGTTCTCTTAATTAAAACTTGCTCAAGTTTGTTTGTAGTATATCTCTCGCTGATTGCTGATTATTGTTAAGTTTTTCTAGATGCTGTCACACTGGACCGAAAAAAAAACAGAAAATCAGCAAAATTCGAGTCATTAACGAAGGCAGGAGGCAGTCCCGATGAAAAAATTTTCACCCCCACAGATGAAAGAGGTTTCCTTCCCCACACCCTACACCCCACACCCTACACCCCACACCCTACACCCCACACCCCACACCCTAACACCCCACACCCCACACCCTGCCCCCAGGAAAAACTTTTTGCCGCAAACCCTAGCTACAGTCCTGCAATTGCCCCTCGCGCCATAGATGCGATCGCTTGTTCCGTGGCCCGGGGTAGATGATAATATTTACCCCCGGCTTTTAGGGCTAATTCTTTGGCAAAACCAGTGGAGACGAATTTTTTCTCCGTATCGATAACCAGCAATTTAATGCCTAAAGAGCGAATTTTAGCGGCAATATCGAGCAGTTCTGCCTTAATATCGGGTTTTTCACCCTCCGGAATCGGTTCGCCTAAAGATTTCGCCAAAGGAATATTACTTCTACCGTCGGTAATCGCCACAATCACCACTTGACCGATATCCCCCGATAAACGGGCATTCATCCCCACATGAACCGCTTGGGTTAAACCGTGGGCTAAAGGGGAACCGCCGCCACAGGGCAGGGTTTCTAGACGTTTTTTCGCTAGGGTAATCGATTTGGTCGGCGGTAATAGTACATCTGCTCGCTCACCCCGGAAAGGAATCAGGGCAATCTGGTCGCGATTTTCGTAAGCTTCCGTTAACAGACGCATAACCGCACCTTTAGCCGACTGCATCCGATTCAGGGCCATGGAACCGGAGGCATCAACCACAAAGACAATTAAAGAACCGGCCTTGCGGGCCAGCCTTTTTGAGCGCAGATCCCCTTCTTCTATAATCACATGACGTTCGGGATTTCTTAAGCGACGGGCTTTTTGATAGGGGGCGGCCGCCCGGAGAGTGGCATCGACGGCGACTCTTTTTACCTTGCCCCGGGGTAACATCGGCTTAATATAACGTCCCCTATCTTCCGAGAAAATCAGGTTACGCGCCCCCGATTTCCCCTGACGCTGGGCCATCTGGGCAAAATACAACACACTGGGATCCAGTAAAACCCCTTCTGGGTCGAAAACAAATTCTTCCGGCAAATTATCGGGCTGTTCCGGTTCTTTTTCCTCCTCTTTCTCCTCCTCTTTTTCTTCCTGTTCCTGCTGGTTTTCGTCTTGGGGCGGTTCCGGTGGTGGCGGTGGTGGCGGTGGCTGTTGTTCCTGTTCTGGGGGTGGTGGCGTAATCAGCGATCGAGGTACAATAACTAATTCGACGGCTCTTTTTAAGTCATCGGCACTGACTAAATCCCGACCTTCTAAAGCAGCGGCCGCCTTGGCTACTCTCACGGCAAAAATCTCGGCGCGATGACCTTCTACCTTACCGCGCACCGCTTCTTCCACTAGATAACTAATTTGTTCGGGTTTAATTTTTACCTCTTTTAACCATTCCCTCGCCAGAATAATTTCGGTTTTTAGATCATCGATTTCTTGGGCATATTGGGCGATAAAAGCGCTGGGAGAAACAGCATACTCGATCGCCTGATTGACGGCGGTGACTCGTTGGTCTAAACTAAGGACACCATCGGCGGAAAGCGCAATGGCAATTCTATCTAATAAATGGGGTCGTAAATCCCCTTCTTCCGGGTTATAAGTAGCGATCAGGATTGGTTTGCAGGGATGTTGAAAACTGATGCCTTCCCGTTCGATTTGGTTACGTCCTTCGCTTAAAACTGTGAGTAATTGGTTAGCAATTTGGTCATCAAGTAGATTAATTTCATCGATGTAGAGAATTCCCCGATGGGCGCTGGCTAATAAACCGGGTTGAAAGACTGGTTCCCCCTGTTTCACCGATTCTTCCACATCGACGGAACCCAATAAACGATCCTCGGTCACTCCTAGGGGAATCTGCACGAAAGGGGCCCGGATAACTTCCGTGGGGACCTCTCCACTGCTATATTCTTCTTTAGTGCGATCGTCCCATTCGTCGGGATGGTTGGGATCACAATTAAAGACATTACCTGCGATAATTTCGATCGGTGGCAATAGGGAATGTATCGCCCGCGCCATGACTGATTTGGCGGTTCCCCGACGACCGGCAATCACCACACCCCCGAGGGCGGGATCCACGGCGGCTAAGAGTAGGGCTAATTTAATCGCTTCTTGGCCGACAACGGCAGTTAGGGGAAAATTGAGGGTCAGAGTGGGCATAGATCTAGATTCAGGCGGCCAAATTCTAGTGTAAAACAGAAGCTCCCGGGTCCGGCACTTTTCCCTTTTTGATTCCCGAACCCAGATTTTAGCTGCATCTCGATGGATTTCTTCCTCCCCGAACCGATCGAGAAGTTGCCGGGTTAATCTAGGATTAGCTCCTGATAACGGCTGTAGAGAGGACAGAAATATGATAGCGACAATAATCGATCGCCTCACGGAAACCAACCCGCAAATTATGCGAGAATGGCAAGGAAGATTAACCCCGAAAAATATCTCGATCGCCTCGGTTATCTCCTTAGTTGGTCAATTATTAGTTTATTTATACTACAAAAATCTACTGCCAGTGGGGGCGGGATTTAGTCGTTACTGTACCGCTAATCCCCCCAATAACAACGATTATTATCCCTATAGTGGGCTTAAATACTGCATCCAAGACTTAAATGGTCAATGGATGATTATCTCCCGGTTATGGTGGTTAGATATCTTCACTTTTCTGAGCATTACCGGCATTTTCGCTCTTTTAGTGGTGGGAACCTATCAATTAATCGCCGATCTTTCTGGGGAAGAGCGCCGGGGTACACTTAATTTTATCCGTCTGAGTCCCCAACCCGCCAAAACGATTTTTATCGGCAAAATTTTCGGGGTTCCCATTCTCCTCTATCTCGTCTGTCTTCTCGCTTTACCCTTTCACTTGGGGGCGGGTTTATTAGCGGGTATTCCCTTGTCGTTAATTTTAGCGTTCTACGCGGTTCTGATCGCTAGTTGTGCCTTTTTCTATCATGCCGCCCTCAGTTTCGCTTTAGCCACGCCATGGTTAGGAGGATTTCAACCCTGGTTAGGCAGTGCAACAGTCTTAATCTTTGTGTTTTATAGCAGTATTTTTACTTTATCGGGCTATGGTGGTTCCCGTACCCCCTTTGATTGGTTAATTCTCTTTAATCCTAGTTTTGTCCTCCCCTATCTAGTTAAATCTACCTTTCTCCCCCCCGATGCGGTACGCTATCTAGGAATCTCACAAATCTTTGATCTGCGTTGGTACGGTCAATCTCTCTGGCAATCGGTTACAACGGGTATTAGTTTAATTTTGCTCAATTTTGCCCTCTGCACCTACGTTTTAACCAGAATTCTCCAGCGTCGCTTCCATAATCCCCTCGTTACTCTTGTTAGTAAACCCCAAAGTTACTGGATGATGGGCTGTTTTAGTGCCATTAGCCTGGGTTTTGTCTTCCAAACTCTGGAACCGAGCTATCTTTTCGATAATTTTGTCATTCTTAGCGTTTTTGTGGCGATTTTTGGCTTGTTAATCCTTTTTGCCCTCACTCCCCCCCGTCAAACTCTCCAAGATTGGGCGCGCTATCGTCATCTACAAGGAAAAACGGGCATTAGTCTGGGGAAAGCTTTAATCTTTGGCGAAAAAAGCCCTTCTACCCTAGCCATGGCTGTTAACGTCGCCATTGCCATTTTATTCATCCTTCCCGCTATTTTTATCGCCCCTCTCCATCAATATAAACTAGCCACTGCAGCCGGGTTTCTCTTGGCAATGAACATGATTTTAGTCTATGCCGCTATCGCCCAATTATTGATGTTAGCCAGCACAAATAAACGCGCTTTGCTGGCAGCTACTAGCATCGGCATTTTGATTATTTTCCCCTTCCTCTGTTTCGCTGTCTTGAGAGTTAATCCCAGTCAATCTCCGCTTTTATGGTTTTTTACTTTTCTCCCCATTGCCGCTACTAAATACGCTACACTTCCCTCTTTTGCTTTAGCAATCTTCAGTCAGTGGTTGGGTTTAACCCTCGTCGGATGGCAAATTAATCGGCAATTGAATCGCCTTGGTGCCTCGGCAACTAAAGCGTTAATCCCAAGCTAAAAAATACCGACTCACAGGGGGAATTAAATAATATTTCTGCCGACAATTTTCTCCCCTTGAGTGTCGGTTAAATTTTTTTCCCAAAAAAGCTTGACAAAACCCCACGACTTGACAGATAATTTCTTATAGAATGGGAATCCGTGCCGGCCTGCGACCCCCTCTTTTCAGGTCAAATAAAGCCCAAAAAAATTAACCCCAAAAAGTAAGCTGAGTTAATTTCAGTGAACGGTGAACTGATAAGTAGCTAGACACAATTAATTGCACATATCTAACTACCTGTTGCTCCTTGCCTCTCCCCTTGAGTGTCGGTTAAATTTTTTTCCCAAAAAAGCTTGACAAAACCCCGCGACTTGACAGATAATTTCTTATAGAATGGGAATCCGTGCCGGCCTGCGACCCCCCTCTTTTCAGGTCAAATAAAGCCCCAAAGAATTACCCCGAAAAAGTAGGCTGAGTTAATTTCAGTGAACTGATAACTGATAACTGATTTAACCCACCACCGATAAACTATCAACGATTAGCGAGGGAGTATAACAGGAACCATTCCATTGATTATCTGACCCCAAAGCGATTAAATTCTGCAAAGCTGTATAAACATTTCCCGTCACCATTGTATCTTTAACTCGTCCGGTGATTTTGCCCTTTTCTATGCGATAACCCAGATCGATATTGACAGAAAAATCGCCCGAAATATCGGCCCCATGACCTAAAATTTGGTCAATAACTAGGCCTTCGTCTATTTGCGAGATTAAATCCTCTAAAGTTCCCTCTCCCGGTGCCACGATTAAATTAACCAAATCTGGCATGGGATAAACCCCTAAACCGGGACGAAAACCGTTTCCCGTCGGAGTAGTTTTTAATAATCTGGCCGTGGTACGATCGCTATAGAATTCTTTAACTCTACCTCCCTCAATTAAAGATAAAAATTTGGTGGGAGTTCCCTCATCATCAAAGGGACAACTATAGGGTTCTTGCTGGGGTTGTTGGGATAAAGTCAACTTTTCTGACATCACCAATTGACCGATTTTATCACTCCAGGGCGAAGACTTTTCTAAGATCTGTTTACCATTTAAAGCCATCGCCACCGTACCCCATAACAGGGTAACTGCATTAGCGGTCAATAAAATTGGTAATTTTCCCGTGGGACTATCCACATTATTGGCTGCCCATTGTAGTCGCTGCAATAACTGTTTAATTACGGTTGCGGGATGAGGTGTACTGCGAGTATATTCCCCATCATAAACCGCGAGAAAATCCTCCCCCCGTACCCATTCAATCCCCAGATAATAACTCAAAGATGTATCGGTATATTGACAATATAAACCCTGGGAATTAACCAAACGGGTGATTTCCCGTTCACATTCCCATTCACCACTACAAATAACCTCAGGATAAACTTGGCGAATATGGCCAATCATTTGATTACCCATCTCGATTAAAGATTCTACCGCCACATCCTGACCAATCGGGTCATAAATTGCCCGTCGTGGTGCCGAAAATTCGATTTCTTCCGGGGCATTGAGATAGGATAAATTTAACGCCGTTTCTACTAAAATTTTCGGTTCCACATCACCATAACCCACCGCTAACCCCGGACAACCCTCGCGCCATAATCTTAAGGCAGTTCCCACGGATTCGGAACTTTCTAGCTGTTTGAGACGATTAGCCTCAAAAAAAACGGGATGGGAAAGGGAGGAAGATTGATAAACTTCGGCTGCCACTGCTCCCGATTTGAGAGCTAGTTCGATGAGTTGTTGCGGATCGATCGTCATGGTGATATTTTTTGAGATAATGGCTATCTGATTATCGAAAATTTGGGTTTAAAACCCCGTCGTTTCACGACGGCTTTTCTTGATCTCTAATATATCACTTAAGAACTGCCAATGGCACAGTTCCCACAGAAGAAACAAAATAACTAGGAGACCAAAGAGCATCTTTCCCATCTGATTGAGGATAACCAGCTTGTTCATATCTGCGACTAGAAAACGCTTTTAAGGAATTAAGTAGCTGGTTATAATTAAATTAAAAATGGATTTTGCCTTTAATCCCCCCTTGATCCCCCCTTGATAAGGGGGGTGCCGATAGGCGGGGGGATCTGAAAGTTTTTAATACCTATCTACTTAAGCATTACAGAAATATCAAGTTTAGTTGTGTATTCGATTATATTGAATTTATAAGTTTTGAATCATATTAATTAGAACCACTTACTTACTCAAGGGATTTAGTATAATAATTAAGATAGTCGCCAGATAAGTCGAGGAGTGTAGCAAAATGTCTAACGAAACTGTCAGCTATTCCCTAGAATCCGTACTGACAAGGATTGAAAGTAAAATCGACTCCCTGGAAAAACGGATAGATGAGAGATTTGACAAGGTGGATGACCGGCTAACCCAATTAGAAATCGGACAGGCCGAACTCAAGGCCGAGTTAAAAGGAGATATTAAAGTATTAGACGAGAAAATCGAGGGATTAACGGTACGGGTTGCTTATCAGGAATTTACCAACCGGGGGATTCTCATCGCTTTGGTGGTTGCTGTCTTGGGAGGTGCTGCTAAACTTTTTGGTTTTTTCCCCAAT
>NZ_JADBTX010000047.1:0-27564 GCF_020245945.1 Microcystis sp. M015S2 | reverse complement strand
TGATTTCAGTTTTTTCTTTGTCAGTAAGGGTGTCAACAAGGAATATTACAAATTGTTAACCGAGTCTTGAAAGCCTTGTGCTACAAAGGTTTGAAATGTTAAGAAAGATGTGACTAAAGGACAGCTTATCAAGGGGGGATTTATCTTCAATTTAATTATAACCAGCTACATAACTGAGGTAAGAGACTCTTGCTGACTTGCTTGCAGATGGGATTGAGCGCGAACAGCGCGGAACATCCCAAAACGACATAAACCCGTGCCAAAGGCCAAACGCATCAGCAGAATTGTCGGCACTTCTCGGACGGATTTAACCAACCCAGTTAGACCAAATTGCCACCAACCTTGGGGACGAATCACCCCCTGCCAAATGGTATCAATCCAAGAGGGTAGAGTGGCTTTTGTCCAGTCAGCAGTCATCACTTCCCCATCTACCAATCCTGTGGCCGCTAACTGTTCGGCAAAACCTTCGATACTGGCAAAAGCGGGGTGGGACCACTGATCCAAAAGTTGGCGCATTACAGGACTTTCCCAGAAATTGAGCGGTTTTTGACGGTCATCTCGCTGATTCCAGTCCGCTACCACTAGGACTCCCCCTGGTTTGAGAACTCGCAGTAATTCCTGAGCAAAAACGGCTTTGTCCGGCATATGGGGACCGGCTTCAATTGACCAGACCACATCAAAACTCTCGTCGGGAAAAGAAAGGGCCATGGCATCATCGACCAAAAAGCGAGCATTTACATCTGGGGGTGTTAGTTCTTTGGCCCGTGCCACTTGTTTGGGACTAATGGTGATACCGGTAACGGCAAATCCGTAGTCGCGGGCCAGAATGCGACTGCTGCCACCAATACCACAACCGACATCGAGGAGAGTTGCACCGGTGGGTAGTTTATCCAAACCTCCCCAAGAGACCATTTCCGCCACAAAGTCGGCTTTTGCCGCTAGAAAGTCTTTTTTTTCTGGTGGGGAACCGTAGTGACCTAAATGGATGTGTTCGCCCCAATAATATTCTAAAATCCCGTCCTCGGTCCATTGGTCGTAGGAGTTGGCCACCGAGTCCGACGATTGGTACTTGCGAGAGGAAACAAAATAGACGACGATAGCGATCGCTAGGAGTAAACCTAAAGATGATGTCAGCAAAAGTATATTCATTAAATGCTGCCGGGCAAACTGATACAAAGCTTAATAACTCTTAAAGATTATACAACCTTGAGGTTCTGCGGGCTGAGGTCTAACAGGGTTGAGTGACTTTGGTTCCTCGCCAGAAATTAACTATCCCAGTTGAAAGCGACTGGTAATACAGCAGTTATCTTGATAGTGAGATCACTTCTGTAGTACTAAACTTTTATCTATTTGTCCCTGTGGAATTGCCCTCAATCCATTCGTAAAAAGCCATAGATTCCGGGGAACAACGGCTGCATCCTCCGCATTTTTCTAGGGAAATCAGGCGAATTCGCCCTTTTTTCAGCAAGCGATCGAGCATGGGACTTAAGGCATCCGCTGACATCCGAAAGTGTGTGGATAAGTCAGACAGAGATGCTTTCTGATTTTTGGCAAGATAAGCCTGTATATCGGTTAAAATCATGGTTTATAAGCGAAAAAAATCGAGAAAAGTTGCTTGATTGCGGTGGGTTACGGCGAATCTAAATAATTTGTTAGTTGCCTAGCTTTTTGTCGCCTAACCCACCCTACTTTTAAATTGCGGGACGGTTGATTTTTCGGGGACGGAGATTTTTTAAGGTGAATAAAACCCCGACTACGGTTAAACCCATCAAGACTATCCAAAAGAGAGAAAATCCCGGGTGTCGAGAAAAAGTGGCGATTTGATAGAAGGAAGTGGCAACAATATAGGCCATTCCTGTGGTCCAGAGGGCAATAAAAACAGTCCAACCGGCATTAGTTTCGCGATATACGGCCGATGTGGCCGAAACACAGGGAAAATAGAGCAGAACAAACAAGAGATAGGCAAAAGCACCCGCTTGACCATCAAATCTTTTTGCCATTGCGCCAAAGATTCCTAAATCTACTTCTTGCTTCTCGGCAGCCGTTTTTTGATCTTGCAAATCACCAATATTTAAACCCAAGGGATCAAGTAATTGATTGGGTAATTCCGCTAAATTGGCGGGAATAGTGGCGATAGCTTCCTGAATTTGCCCCCAAAAGTCGAATTTTACCTGTGCTGCCCCCTTATTCGGGTTATCTTCCCCTGCTAGTTGGCTGTAAATCGAGTTTAATGTCCCTACCATTGCTTCTTTGGCAAAAACTCCTGTAAAAATGCCCACCGTTGCCGGCCAATTTTGCTGCTCTAGTCCCATGGGTGAGAAAATAGGAGTTACAGCTTTACTGGTGGCACTTAAAACCGATCGCTCGCTGTCTTGATTACCAAAAGAACCATCAAAACTGACGGAGTTGAGTAGTCCCAAAATCATCACCATTAAAACGATAACTCGTCCAGCTTTCCATAAAAACGCTTGCAGACGTTCCCAAGTGCGAATTAAAACCCCTTTCAGACGCGGTAGATGATAGGGAGGCAATTCCATAATAAAGTGACTGACTTCTCCCTTGAGTAGGGTTTTTTTCATCACCAATCCCGTCAAAATAGCGGCGAGAATTCCTAAGATATAAAGACCAAAAACGATATTTTGACCACCTATGGGGAAAAAAGCCGCCGCAAATAGGGCATAAACAGGTAATCTGGCCCCACAGGACATAAAAGGGTTCATCATAATCGTCATTAAACGATCGCGGGAATTTTCTAGGGTCCTAGTGGCCATAATTGCCGGCACACTGCAACCAAATCCCACTAGCATGGGAACAAAGGATTTACCCGGCAATCCCACCAAACGCATCAATCGGTCCATGACGAAGGCTGCCCGGGCCATATAGCCCGAATCCTCTAAAATTGACAAAAAGAGGAACATAAAGCCAATTACGGGGATAAAAGTGGCGACGGTTTGCACACCTCCCCCCGCCCCATCAGCGAGCAGAGCAATTAGCCAACCCGGGGTATGGATTGTTTGTAAAACTTGGGCAAAACCATCGACAAAGATAGTCTGGGCAGTTAAATCGAAGAAATCGATAAAGGCAGCACTAACATTGATCGTAAATAAGAACATTAGGTACATTACGCCCAAAAATATCGGAATTCCCAACCAGCGATCGAGAACAATCCGATCTAGGCTATCGGACATGGTATCATTTATCTGTCCAGTCCGTTGAGTGGCTCCCTGGGTAACTTGTTGAATAAAGCCATAACGAGTATCAGCAATTAAAATATCAAGGTCTTCCCCTAAAACTTGGTGTATTTGTCGTCTATGCTTGACGATAATGCTTAATAGTTCCTGGGAGCGCAATTCTGGGGCGATGCGATCCTCGTATTGCAGTAGATTTAAAGCGGTCCATCTTGGCTCAACGATCCTTTTACTGCTATGGTCGTTAATGTAGGCAACAATCTCGTTAAGAGCTTCCTCAATTACCGCGGGATAAGCCACATAAGCGGCAGTATGGTTAATATTACCAACTAATTCCCCAATTTTTTGCTTTAATTCTCCGATTCCCTCCCCTTTAACCGCACTAATCGCCACGACAATTGCATCCATGCGAGCGCTTAAGAGTTGCGGATTAACCACAATACCCCTAGTTTTGGCCACATCCATCATATTCAGGGCAATCAACATCGGTAAACGCATCTCCATGATTTGGGTAGTAAGGTAGAGATTACGCTCTAAATTGGCAGCATCGACGATATTAATCACTAAATCCGCTTCTCCTGACAGCAGATAGTCCCTAGCGACTAATTCATCCATTCCCGTCTCCCCTTCTTCCACATCGAGGGAATAGACTCCGGGTAAATCCACAAGGGTGATATCTTCCCCGTTAACTTGAAATTGTCCCTCCTTGCGATCAACTGTTACTCCCGGCCAGTTGCCGGTCCGTTGATTGGACCGGGTGAGAGCATTAAAAAGGGTAGTTTTGCCACAGTTAGGATTGCCAATTAAGGCGATAATGGGTTTGACCATAATTTAGGATATTGAGTGATGAATAAGCTTAGATGATTAAATTTAGCTTTTTGGGTCTATTTCTTCGACGATTAAAGCGTCTGCCTCCTGTTTTCGCAGACTGAGATGAAATCCCCGCACTTGAATCTCGACGGGATCCCCCAAAGGTGCGACACGAATGACGGTAAACTCTGTCCCTGGAGTTAATCCCATTGATAACAATTTTCCTTTGTATCCTCGCAATGCTCGGTCATAACCGACAACTTTACCCGCTTTTCCTATGGGTATCTCCCGCAGAAATGTTCTTACTTCAGGTAGGTCTTTTTTAGACTCCAGTTTTTTCGGTTGACTGTCACTAACGAGGATTTTTTCGGCCATTTCCGCCCCGATAGCGATACGATTGTCTTGAATGGCAATTAAAACTGATCCCCTCGGTTGGGAGCTAATTACCTGTAATTGAATGCCGGGGTTTAATCCCATACCTAGGAGTCGATTGATCCCTCCTGTCCCCTGAAATCCCACTAACCAGACGGTTTTTCCCATTTCCACTTGTGCGAGGGGATAGGTGGCTGTTAGATCAGTATCCATGGGGTTAGTACGTTCTGAGGCAGCCTCTTTACCACCCCAAGAAGAAAATTGGGCTTTATTTGGCGATTTTTCTGGTTCTTCTGGTTCATTAGGTCTAATTTTATCGTCCATGCTTTTCTTATCTCCAAAGGCAAAGAAGGTCTTTCATTCAAGAGTGATAATAATTCCTTGATAGCTCATCGAGTTTACTGAAGTAGCCAAAGGGTGAGAACTGCACTACTGTCAGCCTCAGTCAACGGTTTTGAAACTGTCTAAGACTTGCGATCGCTAAAATAAATGCTAATTATTCTCAATTACCAGTGTAATCCAAAAGGGGAGACAGTAAAGAAAAAATATTTCTTTAAAAAAGTCACCAGTCTCTGGTAAATGGCGATCGCTGAGAGACGAAAATCTTCTTAATGCCGAAAAATTCTCCCTTGCAAGGGAGATACCCCCAGCTATCTACGAATTAATTGCATCCAGCTACTGAGAACAGAAAAAGCTATATTTAATAAGTAAATCGAATCTGTCTTTCTATTTAAAGAGCTATGGATAACAAAGTTCTCGACGTTCACCATCTCACCGTTGAATTTTCTAATCACAAAAGAACAACAGTCGCCGTTAATAACATTAGTTTTAGCTTGCAGAAAGGTCAAGTTCTCGGTTGTGTGGGGGAGTCGGGTTCAGGAAAATCCGTCACCTCCCTCGCACTCATGGGATTGGTTCCCTCTCCGGGGAAAATTACCCGGGGAGAAATTTGCTTTCGTCCGGCAAAAGGTCAGTCAATGCAAGCAGTAGATTTATTATCTATTCCCCCAGAAGAATTGCGTTATTATCGCGGGGGAGAAATGGCGATGATTTTCCAAGAACCAATGAGTTCTCTTAATCCAGTTTATAACATCGAGTTTCAACTCACCGAAGCAATTTTACTACATCAAAAAGTCACCCCCGAACAGGCAAAAAATCAAGCCATCTCTCTACTGCAAGAAGTGCGCTTATTACCCAGTGATGAACAGTTGGAGGAGAAGTATATAGAAACTTTTCCCTTAGAAAATAAGGGTCATGTCAGAGAAAAAATTAGAACTTATATTCAGGAACAAAAAGAAGCAATTCTCAAGCGTTATCCTCACGAATTATCGGGGGGACAATTACAAAGGGTAATGATTGCCATGGCGATTTCTTGTAATCCTACTCTATTAATTGCCGATGAACCAACCACCGCTTTAGATGTGACTGTCCAAGCAGAAATATTAAGATTATTACGCGATTTGTGTAAAAGCGATCGAGAAATGTCAATGGTTTTTATCTCCCACGATCTGGGAGTTATCAACGAAATTGCCGATCAAGTTATCGTGATGTATCAAGGAGAAATTGTCGAACAGGGAACTAAAGAAGAAGTATTAAATTATCCCCAACATCCCTACACAAAAGGTTTACTTGCCTGTCGTCCTCGCTTAAACTCTCGTCCAGAAAAATTGCCCACTGTCAGCGATTTTTTACAAGTGGAAAAAGACTCTCAAGGTAAGATTATTGACTTACAGGAAATTACTCCACCCGCAGTTAAATTTATTACTCTCCAAGAAGAAGAAAGCAGAATCGCAGGTTTACAGAATCACGAGAATATTTTATCGGTAGAAAATTTATCGGTTAGATTTCCAGTTAAGGGAGTTTTCGGGCAAGTAAAGACCTTTTTTAATGCCGTAGATCAGGTCAGTTTTGCCGTTAAACAGGGGGAAACCCTCGGTTTAGTCGGTGAGTCTGGCTGCGGAAAATCTACCTTAGCAAGGACAATTCTGCGCTTAATTCCTGCTACTTCTGGAAATATCTATTTCCGAGGAGAAAATCTCGCTAAATTAAACCCCAGCGATCCAAAATTAAGACTACTGAGACGGGAATTACAGATAGTTTTTCAGAATCCCTACAACTCCCTGAATCCCCGTTTATCCATCGGTAAAGCAATTTTAGAACCGATGGTTATTCATCATACTGGCGGCAATTCTCAAAAGCGACGGCAACGAGTAGAATATTTATTAGAACGAGTTAAACTTGATCCTAATTGGTTTGATCGCTATCCCCATCAATTATCAGGAGGACAACGACAAAGGGTGTGTATTGCCCGCGCTTTAGCCTTAAATCCTCAGTTTATTATCTGTGATGAATCTGTCTCTGCTTTAGATGTTTCTGTACAAGCGGGAGTCTTAAATTTACTCAAAGAATTACAGCAGGAATTTAATCTCACTTATATCTTTATTTCCCACGATTTAAGTGTTGTCAGATTTATGAGTGATCGGATTATGGTGATGAATAAAGGTAAAATTGAGGAAATCGGTACAGCTAACGAAATTATCAACTCTCCCCAAAGCGATTACACCCGTAAACTTATCGCTTCCATTCCCCAATTTACCCAAAGTCTTGCTAGTTAAAATTAGCCATCAAACCGAAAGGATTAGCTGCCTCTAATTGTGCCGATAAACCTAACAAAGTGATTTCATCAGCAGGTTTACCTACTAACTGAATTGCCACGGGTAAACCCTGACTATCCAATCCTGTGGGTAAAGCAATCGCGGGTAAACCACTCGCATTAGCAATCGGAGAAGGAGCAATCCAAGCAATCATCCTATCAACCGCTGCTTCCGGTGGTAAATTTTCCCACTCACCAATTCCAGGGGGTTGATGTAGAAAAATTGGCAAAAGTAAGACATCAAAATTATCAAACATCGCCACAATTTGCCGCGAAATAACGTGCATCTGCTGCACTGCTTGCAGGTATTCCCCCGCGCTGCCAGAATTCTCTAATAACCATTGGTTAAGGGGACTTAATAACTCCTTCGGAATTCCCGTCGCTGCCGTCCCCGCTTGCCAAATACGGCGAAAAGGAGCGATTAAAGCCTGTAAATCGGGGGAATACTCGGTTAAATGATGCCCCATGTCCTCTAAAATTTTAGCCGTAGCGAGGACAGCATTTTTATAAACGGAAGTTGCCTCGCCGAAGGGGGATACGGAAGTAGAAAAAGCGATTCTTAGGGGTTTTACGCCTCTCTGAGTGGCTTCTAGGAAAGAAAAGGGCGGATCGGGTAGCCAGTAGGGATCGCCCGTCGTATAGCCCGAAATCACGGTAAGCAGTGCCGCCCCATCTGCCACCGTCTTAGAAAGAGTGCCGTTAGTGGCGATACCGCTTTGAAATTCCCCCACCGGGGCATAGGAAACGCGCCCGCGACTGGGTTTTATCCCCACCAAACCGCAACAACCCGCCGGAGTACGAATGGAACCGCCACCGTCGGAACCCTGGGCAATCGGGCAGAAACCCGCCGCTACCGCCGCCGCCGCACCGCCACTGGAACCGCCTGCGGTATAATCGCGGTTGAAGGGGTTACGAGTCGGCAAAAAACCCGGATTTTCGGTGTAGGGAAAGGAACCTAACTGGGAAGTGGCAGTTTTGCCCAGAAGGATAAAACCCGCCATTTTCATTCTGGTGACGATTCCTTCGTCGTATTGGGCGATATTTCCCTGTAAAGCGGCGACTCCGTAACTAACCGGCATTCCAGCGACGGCATTTAAGTCTTTAATGGCGGTGGGAACTCCAAAAAAAGGCGGTAATTCGGCAGTAGCGGCGATTTGACTTAATTGTTCCGTTTGGGCGCTGGCGGTGGCTAGGGCGCTTTCCCCGGCGACATGGACAAAACTACCAATTTGACAGTCAAATTTCTCAATTCTGTCGAGGTATAAATGGGTTAATTCTAGGGGGGAGATTTGTTTAGTGCGAATCAGTTGGGCTAATTCTAGGGCAGATTTTTGCAATAATTCATCACTCATGAGCGATCGAGTTAAAATAGGTAAGTGAAAATAATTATATTCGTTAGTGGGAAGATGGTTTTAAAGGAAAAAAGAAAAAGTAAAAAAAAGTCCATTGCCGTAAAAATTTCCCTATCCCCTATCCCCCCTTGTCTTGGAAAATTATGACCTCACAGTTAATTGAAATTCTCTCGGCTGACGAAATTCGTCGCACCCTTACCCGTTTAGCTTCCGAAGTTATCGAAAAAAGTGGCGATTTAAATAACTTGATTTTGATCGGTATCTACACGCGAGGAGTGCCTTTAGCTAATTTAATTGCTAGTCAAATTGAGAGCTTAGAAGGGGTAAAAGTTCCCGTGGGAGCGATCGATATTACCTTCTATCGCGACGATCTCGATCGCATTAAAACCCGCACTCCTGCTAAAACCAAAATGCCCCTAGATGTCACGGGAAAAACCGTGATTTTAGTCGATGATGTTATCTATAAAGGTCGCACAATCCGCGCCGCTTTTAATGCTATTATTGAGTATGGCAGACCGCAAAAAATCCGCTTATTAGTTCTCGTTGATCGTGGTCATCGGGAATTACCAATTCACCCAGATTTTACGGGCAAAAAACTCCCCACCGCAGCCGAGGAACAGGTAAGAGTTTATCTACAGGAGATTGACGGCAAAGATGGGGTGGAATTAATCAAATAAACAGATAATTGGTAACTAATCCCGGTAGGAAAATAAACAGATATTGAATTTTTTCCTGTTGAAAACACTGAACAAATTTAACCATCGAATCACCAGAGTCTGCTGAAGCTTTCACCCTCTATATATTTGCTAAATACAGAAATCATCTATTTTTAGGGCAAGGTAAAAGCAGCAATTACGGGATAATGATCGGAAGGAATAAGATTCAACCAACGAGAAGGATCGACTTTGGCCCAATCTAACTGCAAACGGCTATCATAATAAATTGTATCGATGGCTAAATAAGGGGTATCGGTGTAATTATTAAAGCTCATTTGTTCCGCTAATTCCAAATCGGCCAAAGCGTCCTTTAATTTAATTTCTGGCTGCAGAGGTTGAGTTAAAATCTGACGGGGTAATTGCTGAGAATTAACATTAAAATCTCCCGTTAAAAATAGGTAATCTTCTGTTAAATCTAGTTGACAAAAACGCTCCTGTATGCACTTCGCACCTAAGTCCTTAGCTTTGTCGCTATAGTAATCGAGATGGGTGTTATAAAACTGCAAAGTTTGCCCCTCAAGAGTGCGAAATTTAGCCCCCGTTACCATGCGGGGATAGGGATTACCCCAAGCTTCGGTAATACTGCCAATAATATCGGGAGTTTCTGATAACCAAAATTCGTAAATTTCTAAACATTTTAACCGACTTGGTTGATACAAAATCGCACAATGTTCATCTAATCCTGTTCCCCTGCGATCGCTTCCTAAACTTTGGTATTTTGGCAATAAACGGTGTAGATCCAATAATTGATTAGCGCGAGCTTCCTGAGTACCAATTATATCGGGAGAATAGTGAGCAATTAAAGCCGCGACTGCTTCCCTTCTTACTCGCCAATTACGCTCATCAGGATCGGGTTTATCGTAGCGAATATTAAAGGACATCGCTGTTAGTTTCATAGCAAAATGGAGAATAGGGAAGATGGAAGGGAATGGGGATTTCTGTCAGTGAATAGTAATCAGTAATCAGTGAACTGAAAACCCACATCTGATAACAAAGTCCGAATCTAAAACCTAATTCGTTAAGCTAAAAGCTTTGATGTGCTTAGTTTCTAACCTTCTTTTTAGGTAGGAGAATTGCCAGATTCTGTCTTTTGCCTCTTGCCCCTTGCCTTCAGAAGCTGATAACTGATAACTGCCTTTTTCTAGGATTGAGAATCAGAATCTACATCTGTCTTCACTTCGGGGATAATATCCGGTCTTTGGGCATCTTCCCAACCAACCGGACGTTTAGAATTGTACCAAGCGATCGAACCGATGGTGACAGCAGCGAGAAAACCGACCACATAAACTGCCACGAAATAAACGGGGAATTTGCCACTGGCCACTTCTAGGAGTAGATACATAATTTTTTCACGATTAAGCTTTTAATTTGTATATCTTAACAGAATCGGCCCCCTCATCCCTATTCTCGATCGCTACTGGTCCACCAACCGGAAGGCAGCCAAACACCGCCATGAAAAGCTATTTTTGCCGGTGTCATCATATATCCCCAAGCTTCGCCGATCAATTCTCGCTCTAGATTATAAATAGGGATTCTGCGACGCTGATACTCGTTTTCTTCTGGAGATCTGCCGGGTTGATAATCTTCCAAACCATCCAAAAGCCCAATATCATAATCTGCGTTAAAAGTCAATAAAATTCCCTTCACCCAGCCATCCCCCTCGGTCAGTCCGGGATAACCGAGGGCGGTAAGATGGTATAAATGCCCCTTTGTGTAGGCGGTTTTAGAGTTGATCACTTTTCCTGCACAGTAGGCAGAATAGTTACTCTCCCTGGGTTTCAGGGTTCCATAAACAAAAACTTCCATCATCGGTCTAATTGTGCCGCTACTCCTCCTAATAGGATATCGCGAACAAATTGACTGGCTAAAAGTTCCTGGGGAAAACCGAGGGAAATGGCACTGATATTATCAAGTCGTTGCAGCTGTTCCCCAGTCAGGTTAAAATCCACACAGGCGAGATTATCCTGCAATTGGGACAATCTTCGAGCGCCAATGATAGGAATTATGGGGTTAGGGCGATTTCTGAGCCAATTTAATGCCACTTGTGCCGGTGATTTCCCGATTTCTCTGGCAATCTCCAGGACAGTCTCGGCAATTTTCAGATCGCGATCGAGAATTTGAAAAGGTTGGTCGGTCATGCTTAAACGACCATCGACGGGGTTGGGTTGATTATATTTTCCCGTTAAAACTCCTCCTCCCAGGGGACTCCAAGCTGTCACCCCGATGTTTAATGCTTTGGCCATAGGCAATAATTCCCGTTCGGGGGTGCGTTCCTTGAGAGAATATTCTATTTGTAGTCCGATAAAGGGTGTCCATCCCCGTAGGGTGGCCAGGGTGTTTGCTTGGGAGACAATCCAAGCAGGACTGTCAGAAATGCCGATATAAAGCACTTTTCCCATCCTGACCAAATCATCGAAAGCACGCATCACTTCCTCGATAGGAGTGAGAGAATCCCAAATATGAAGCCAGAGTAAATCGATATAATCAGTACCTAAACGCTTTAAACTAGCTTCTACCGCCTGAAAGAGGTTTTTTCGATGATTTCCGCAGGCATTGACATCCCCGGGACGGGTGTTGAGAGAATATTTCGTGGCGATTACCCATTTTTCTCGATCGCCCTTGACAAATTCCCCCACTAATGTTTCACTGGTTCCGTTAGTGTAGATATTAGCAGTATCGAGAAAATTGCCCCCCGCTTCCGCAAAAGCCTGAAAAACCGCCCGACTTTCCTCTTTATCCGACCCCCAACCCCAATCTTCCCCGAATGTCATCGTTCCTAGACATAGTTCGGAAACTCGCAGACCACTATTACCTAAAAGTTTGTAACGCATAATTAACTAAAATTTTGAATAAGAAGTTAATTATAATTGAATTTGATCGACATTTTTGCTAAGTACATTTGGTACAATTTTGACAAGTTAACCCTGGCCTTATTGATTAATCATTTTTTGCTTAGGTACTTAGCAGACTCAGGCTATTTAGAAACAGCCCAAGAACGCACTTCACCTAAAGTTACAGGGGTGCGATCGCTAACATCAATGGTAAAGCGAAAAACTCGTTTGGCCCGCAGACCATTTTCGGGATCGAAGAATTTTAATTTCACATCCCAACATTCACTTCCGTAGCGACAGAAGGGGCTTTTTTCCACTTCAATGCTGTGTAATTCCATTCCCATCGCCACTGCTTGGGAGAAGGTTTGTACGGCTTGAAAAGCGTTAGTAGCCGCAAAATTTAAAGCGCGATCCCGGGCGATTTGTCCGACATTGCGTAACTCATAATAAATGCGATTCAAGAAACTGGTTAGAGAACGCCGCATCCTCGCTTCATCGGCGATTTCATGTTCTGTGCGAACAGTTTCTATGGCTGATTCAATCAAAGTATTAATTTTCCAGCCATACATTCCCCGGGGACTATTAACCTTGATGACGGGAACAATTTGACCCGAAAAAAGTTTCACGGTTTCCTCTGTAAGCATACCCGGAATACTCACCCTTTCAACATAATCTTCGTCAGATTCTGGTAATATTTGACCCGCTAACATATATTGCATAACTTGATAAATCTCGGCGGCAAAAGCTCCCACGGGTTTAATTGCATAGATGGGAGTTAGTTCTAAATTGACTGTCCAAATTAAAGACTTAGTTTCTGATAGATTACTTTCTAAATAATCTACCATTTGCCGCGCATCGTAGGGATTGGATGGTAATTCAAGATTATCGATCGTGATGGTTGGCATTAATTGTTTAAAGGTGTCCCGACGCGCTTCTGTGCCGAAATCATAGCCTAAAGTTCCTAACACATAAACGAGGTTTGAACGTTGACTAGGAACGACACTATTAAAGACAATATTTTTATTTGTTTGATTATTTTGTATTAATCCGGTTGAGGAAACATTTTCTGAAGCATTGCTAGGAGCGATCGCCAGTTCTATTGTCGCTGCTGTTGGGGGGGTTATAGTTATTCCCTGAGTTGCCATCTCGGTTGTATTAGATGGGATAACCGAGGTTGTCACTGTCATCGGAATTACCGCCGATTTTATGATATTATTCGACAAATTGTTATCCGCTTCAACAGTTTGTAATTTCTCTCCCGTCAGCAGTTCATAAGCACCCGCAATATTAATTTTTCCTAATAAACAGCGTTCTGGTTCTTCTACTTCATTAGGATCGCAGGGGATGGCACTATTAATCAAGGCGGCTCTTACTGCTTCTGCATCGGGAGATAACCCCTGTTCTAATTGTAAACTCATTAATAAAGCGGCTGTTCCTGTCACAATGGGAGCGGCGCAGCTAGTCCCTTTTTTGCGGATGGGGTCATCGGTTCCGGGTTGAGCGCCTAAAATATTCTCTCCTGGAGCGAGAATCCCTTGAGTTGCATATTTACCACCAAAATTACTAAATTTAAATGGCTCGCCTGTATCTTTCATTGCTCCTACTGTCAGGACATTTTCTAATACCGCAGGAACGCACCAACACTCTCCTTTATCATTACCTCCGGGGGCAATCACCAGGATATTATTAGCTTGAGCTTGACGAATTGCTTTATCAATAAATTCGTGAGCTAATCCGCTTTGAGTTGGATGACAAGCGGCACAATGAATAATATTAACTCCCTGTTCAATCGCGGTACTAATTGCCCTGGAAAGATTGAGGGGATTAATAAAATCTTCGTTGCTATAGGCGATGGGAATATTAATTACAGTAGCGTTAGGAGCAATCCCTTCTACAGGTGAATCTGGCTGGCCGCAAATGCTGCTGATAATATGGTTAGCATGGAAGCGCAAATGCAAACTCTGGAGGATGTTTTCATCGGGAATCGCTTCTTTCAACATATCACCTTTTTCTTCATCACTTTTGCCACTTTTTTCTACATCTAAAAAGGCTTGTAAGTGTTGGGGATCGATGGGAAATTCTTGCGACCAATAGGGATCAAGGCGGGTAATATTTGCTCCTTGAAAGCAGGCGCGGTCTAAGTCAATCGGTCCATCAAGAACGGCGATTTTGATGCGTGGATCGCCTTTTGTCTGGGAGCGAAGAGCAGTCATTCCGGGGATAGCATTGAGATCAGGCATAGTTTTTGCAGGTTTTCAAGAACAGTTATAGAATAAAAGCTAGATAACAATAAATAGGGGAATTAAAGATGAGTTCAATGACCCCAACGGCACGACCCTCAACCACAATTCATGACCCTTCTGCAACGGTTTATTGCGCTTCCCCTTTACCCGACCACACCCAACTCCCTGATAAAGATGGAAGTTTTGTGAAAAACTATCAAGAGCCTCCCCAAGCAGACCTTTTAACGGATACGATTACACCCCTTTTAGAACAATTACATCCTGACGGTAATTACTGTCTGGGTCGAGATTGTGGGATTTATTGGCGATTGCCAGAGTATCCAGAATCCCTAGAAAAGGGTGCTGTTGCTCCCGATTGGTTTTATGTTCCCCATGTCCCTACAACGATTGAGGGTCAAGTCCGGCGTTCCTTCGTGATGTGGAAAGAAACCATTGAACCGGTTATTGCCTTAGAATTTGTCTCCGGCAATGGTGAAGAAGAACGGGATAAAACGCCTGTCAAGGGTAAATTTTGGATCTATGAGCGAGCGATTCAAATTCCTTTTTATGGAATTTATGAAGTTAACAAGGCCCAGATCGAGATGTACCAGTTAGTTAATGGCCGTTACCAAAAAATGACTCCTAATCAGCGCGGTCATTATCCCATTACTCCTTTAAATGTAGAGTTAGGAATTTGGCAAGGGGAATACCAAAATCAATTCTTTCCCTGGCTTCGCTGGTGGGATGGGGAAGGTAACTTGTTGTTAACTTCCCAGGAATCTACTGAACAGGAACGACAACGAGCCGAGCGGGAACGACAACGAGCCGAGCGCCTAGCGGAACAGTTAAGGGCATTAGGGATAGAACCGGAAGATTAGTAATTTTGGGAGGTAGGCAAGCACGAACAATTCATGTAAAAAAATACTGCCTACCTAATGACTAATGCCAGGAAGAACAAATTACACTGCGTCGTCACCCGCAAAGGGATAACATTGCTTGGTGGCTAAATCACAGAAGGTAGCAGGGGTAATCACATTACCATCACTAGGAACAGTAGCGATGTTGTCTCGTTGAACCGGGGCGGTAATGCGAGGGGTCAGTTTTGGGGTTTTCATGACAAGTTACTCCAAAGGTGGTTGTCGATAACACTAAAAGATTTACACGATCCTTGTCAAGAGTTTTCTGTTAACTATTGTCAACTTTAAACAATTTGTTTGCGGGAAAAATAGACAAAGTTTTGCAGGAAAAATGGACAAAGTTTAAGACCAGATTCGACCCCGACGAAACGGCGGATCATTGGGATTCGCTTTGCGGTCTTGGAACATGGTTTTCCAGCGTCCGTAATCTTCTAACCCAGTTGCGGGAATATATTTAGCTTTAGGTTGAGTTGTTTCCTGTGGTTGAATGTTGGATTTTTTTGTTTCTGGTTGCTCAACATTCGGATTGGTTTCTGATTGCTTAGAACTTTTAGAGTTAGCCATTGTTTGATTTCCTCCAGTGTTTTTTGTTAGGTTTTAGAAGTCGATACTAATAACGAAAACCGCCAAAAGAGGACATTTTTAGATAGCCATAGTGAGGGTATTGAAATTGTGCCGGATCGTTGTAGTTAGCGCCATGAACTAACTTCACCAGGATAGATACTAAATCTTCCCCATCGCCATGAACAATATCAACACATTCGTGGGGATGAATAAAATGGGGACGTTTGACGGGAGCAGACTGTTTGGGAAGTCTCATGGTTGTTTTGGGGTAAATAGATAGAGTTTAGGGGAGGGGACTAATAAGGAGAAGACCAGGAACGAACCTCGCCCAAGGTGACAGGAATTAAGTCACTCACATCTATAGTAAAACGGAATACTTTACGAGCGCGGCGGCTATTTTCTGGGTCGAAGAATTTTAACTGTACATCCCAACAATCGCTATCCAGCCGACAGAAAGGACTCTTAGAAACATTAATACTATCTAACTCCATCCCAGCACCCACAGCCTCAGAAAAAGTTTGTGCTGCTTGGAAAGCATTGGTCGCGGCAAAATTGAGGGCGCGGTCTTGGGAAGTTTGCCCTAAATTGCGTAAATCGTAGTAGATGCGGTTGAGGAAACTACTCAGAGTGCGGCGCATTTGGCTTTCTTGGGCTTCTGTTTGTTCTGCACCAACAGCTTCTATTGCCGCACTGACTAAAGTATTAACGTGCCAACCATAAATTCCCCGGGGGCTATCCGGTTCGATGACGGGAACAACTTGTCCTGAGAACAGGCGTACTGTGCGCCCAGTAATCCGTCCAGGAATACTGACACGCTGGATATATTCGGGACTGTCTTCCGCTTGCACTTGTCCCGAAAGCAGTTCCTGTAAAGCGGCATAGACTTCGCGGGAAAAAGAGCCGAGGGGTTCAATGGCGTAAATGGGCGTAAGTTCCAGGTTCAGGGTCCAGATTAAGGATTTGGCTTCTGAGAGGTTGTCAGCTAGGTAATCCACCATCTGACGGGCATCGTAGGGATTAGAGGGAACTTCAATACCACCAATTACGGCGGTGGGCATCAGTTGTTTAAATGTGTCCCGACGGGCTTCGGAGCCGAAGTCATAGCCCAAGGTGCCAATGGCATAGACGATGCCACCAGCAGGTTCAGCAGCTTGGCTAGGGGTGACGGGTTTATTGGTAGTTTCGGGCATGGATACTCCTTGAGAGGTGATGACAGGATTGGGAATTTGGGCGACGGGGATTGCCGGTGCGCTGGTTGCGGCACTCAGTTCGAGATTTTGGCGTTGAACCTCGGTGGTTTCAGGTGTACCACCGCATCCGCAGCCGGAAGCTTCTACTGTTGCTTGGGTTTCTATGGTTTCGGACATGGTTTCTCCAGTTAGGTGTTTAATTGCCCCCGAAATGTTCAACAGGCCGGCTAAACATTTTGGTTCGTTTTCACTGTCTGCATATTGACAGGGAAGGGCGCTTTTTAGTAGTGCTTCCCTGACTGCGTGGGGATTAGGTGTTTCTCCCCGCTGCACTTGCAAACTGAGTAATAAAGCCGCTACTCCTGCTACGATGGGCGCAGCGAAGCTAGTGCCACTCATTTGTATTGTCCCGCCGCCCGGTTTTGCCCCTAAGATGTTTTCTCCAGGAGCAAGGATGCCTTGGCTTTGGTAGGTTTCCCCCCAATTACTAAAGTCGAGGGGATGCCCTCTAGCATCAACAGCACCCACCGCTAGGACGGCGGGAAGGGCCGCCGGAACTTGGAGGCATTCACAGCCATCATTGCCAGCAGCAGCAACGAGAAGAATATTTCTCTCGTTACACATCTCGACGGCACGAATTAGCCAGTCTTCGGCTTCTCCCATATCAGTGAGGGCCCCGCCGCTAATATTAATCACTTTTGCCCCATTTTCGGCGGCTTGTTCAATCGCCCTCGCTAAATCCAGTTGGGAGAGTTTACGGTTATCCTCGGCGAAGACGGGGACGAGTAGGCCTCGACACTGGGGGGCAATACCTTGGATGTCGCTGTTGGGTTGTCCGAAGATGAGGCTGGCAATATGGGTTCCGTGGGTGGACATTTGCCCCGCAGTGGCTTGATGCTGGACGAGGGTGGGTAAACGGGTTAGGTCTGCCCCATTAAAGCAGGGATGGTCGGTATCAACTACACCATCGAGAATGGCGACGGTTATTTCTGCTGTGCCTTTGGTTTGTTTTTGTAGTTCTTTTAATCCCGGAATAGTTAAGACGTTCATCTTTTTTTAATTCTTGGGTTAACCGATAAAATTAATAATTAAATACATCACAAACCTTTAAGTTTAATTCTTTGAATCTGGGAGATTTTACTAGGTCATCATTGCTAAAATTACCAACCTGTGTGTAAGCATTTCCTCTTAATTCTAAGACTAAAATAGTTTGAGTTTGAGGATCAACTATCCAGTATTCAGGAATCCCACAAGCTTGATATTGGCTTCTTTTGGCGATGTAATCTCTCTCTCTTTGGATTTCCCCCGGACTAACCACTTCAATGACTAATAAGGGGGGTGCCATGGCAAGAAGAATCGTATTTCTCTGGGAGAGTAATTGAATATGTTCTTCTCGAATAATGGTTAGGTCAGGATAACGGTTTTTCGGTTCGCCTCTCACTTCTAATTCTAAACCATGTCCTCTGACTCTCCGATGTCCAACAAGTGAGGCAAATGTGAGAAAAAGAAAGTTAGCGATTTCAAAGTTAAGTCCTGATTCTGGTGGCATTTCTACCAATTCTCCGTTAAATAATTCATAAGATTCCTCTGAATTATCCTCATATTGTAGATATTCGGCAAAGGTTTGAAAGCGGGGTTTTGTGATTAACATAATTTCTTCATCTCTTTTTGTTGTTTAATTAATTTTTATGGCAACCAATCGCGATCTAGTAATTGTTCTAGTGAGTAAGGACATTGAGAGGAAAAAATCACAGTATTCGCTGTTTTGATTTTGACGAAACCTAACGCATCTTCATAAATATAGTTTAATTCTTCTTCTAAATAATTACGGAGATTAGCCGTCATTTTTCGCCTTAATTGAGTCCGAAAATTATAAATTTCTTCCTGCCAATTAATTGTATTATATTCTGTTTCTTTTGTCCAGTATTGCAGTAATAATAAATGGCGGATAACCTGTTCTAAAAGACTGGATACCGCATTTTTCTTTTCTTTGCCCAAATCCTCTAATTCCTCGATTAAATGTTCTAAGTCTAGCTGTTGAAATTGATGATTTCTAAGCAAGCTAATGGTTTCTCCTAGCCATTGAGAGTCATCAAGCTCGTAGAGTTGTTTTAATTGATGAACACCTAGCATAATTGATTATCTCCGTCTTGATTTTGTTTAATTTAGATTACTCTAACTAGATTGATGTTTGAGCGTAGCTATTCCCAATTGCAAAACCTCTAAAACCTTGGCTAAATCACCGGCTAATAAGGCATCCCTATCTAACCATAATCCAGGGAAGATCTGGGAACAAATTATCCCTTCTGAGTTCGGTTCAAGTTTAATATATTCTTCATTTGTTAATCTAAACCAATCAAATTCTCCATCTTCAACTCGCCAGACTAGATATTCTTGCACTTGGTTACGACGATAAACATTGAGTTTTTGATGTAAGTCAAGGGAGACTGTACTCGCTGCAATTTCAACGATTAACTCTGGCGCACCTTCGACATAACCATCCTCACTAATCGTTGATTGTCCACCATTTTTAATTCTTAATAGTGCATCGGGTTGAGGTTCATTGTCCGCATCAAGACGAACCGTACAATTATCACCTAATTGCAGATTGGGAGTAAAGGCTTTATACACACTTAGCCAACCTATAATATCAGCATGAGGTTCACCATGATTCGTAATTCTTAGGGGAGAAGCCATAATATAAACAATTCTTTCAATGAGTTCTGCTTTTTTTAGATTTGGCATAGCCTTATATCTACGCTCGAATTCACGACGAGTAAGCTTATCCCCATTTTCAAGGCGTGGAATGGTTAATTGAGGAGAAATTGTTGTAGTTGCTATCATTGATTGTCTCCATTAGCAGTTTTATCTTTTTGAGTATCTTGATATCAGGGAAGTTTAGTAGTTAACATAAGATTTACTCCAATTTACCAAAGAGTTTATAATAGTAAAGTCTAACATTTTCAATTCTCGTTTTTTCTAATTCTTGTTGGGCTGTCCCTACCCATATTTTGGGCATAATATCTTGATGCTGATAAAAGCTATGAACTCTTTGGGCGGTATCATTAAGCTTGAAGTAATTGGTTAAATCTTGACGATTTTTGAGACGGCAGTAAAGCACTGGGTTATTATTTGTTTTGGAAAAGCCAAAACCAAATAAGCTTGTTGCTTTAAGAGGTTCTAAAACAAATTTGGGGAGATGTCGCCATACTTTGTCTTGAGTTTCTGGTTTAAAAAAGTCTGTTTCTGCAACTTCAGGGTAAATTTTGATCGCACTACGGCCATCAAAATAGAAATCAAAGCCGACAATGGAAAGAAAATCTCGTACAGCTATTAAATCATCACTATCACTGGTTAACAATAATGCTTGGTTGATTTTTTCAGGATAATCTTTTAGCCTGATGTGCATTTTTAAACTAGAATCAGCAAGATTAGTCCTTAAATCAATACCCGTACTGAAAACCGTGATTTTACTGAAATTAAAATTAAGTCCTAAGAACTGCTGTAATAAAGAATAATCTAATTGAACACCAACTCGGTTTTCAACTTGCCGAAAAAAAGCTAAAGATTGAGCTAGACATTTTTGCCATTCTTGGGACTGATCTTTAAAAAAGAGCATAAACCGTGAGGCAATGAGTTTATCTAATTCTATCTTACAGGAGGCTTCAATATTACAATCGCCTTCAACTTCCATAACAAAATCTTCAAACAGCCGCAGAGGATAAATCGGCTCAACATCAAAAGCTTGTTGATGATTACGGATAAATTGTATTCTTTGCTCTTTGAGAGAGTTTTTTTGAATCTCGGCAACTATCATGATTTCAAGATGTTAAAGGAAAAAATTATGTCAAGAAAATCTCGAAATTTACAAGCTGGTTATTCCTACCACGTCACCACACGCTGTAATAATCGTGAGTTTAAACTATCAAAGCGAGAGTGTCGGGAGGTGTTTCTTTATGCCATCAACAAGGCTTTGAGCAAATACAAGTTTAAGCTCTATGCTTTATGTATTATGTCTAACCATGTTCATTATCTGATTGAACCTGCTCAACCGCAAGATTTACCGAAAATTATGCACTTTCTTAATTGGTACACCGCGATGTGATCCCCCCGCCTTCGGCTTCCCCCCTTATCAAGGGGGGCTAGGGGGGATCGCACAGGACACTTTTGGGAAAAGCGCTATTTCTGTGATGGCTTTCCGCCTTCTGATACAGACAGGGCTTTAAATACCTTGCGCTACATCCACGGGAATCCAAAAGCAGCCAAAATGCGTTCTGGGTTCTTCTATGATTTCAGTAATTACGGCAGTTATGAACGCTTAACTGATGACGGCTTAACTCAATGGCATCCTGCTTTCTTAAAACTTGGTGACAGCTTAGAAGACTGTGCCAGAAAGTATAAAGGCTTCTGTCAGAGGTACAAACCGAAGGAGAAGACAACCCCAACCCGTTGCCACTGGGGTAGTAAGCTGTTGGCAGGGGTTCATCTCTCCTCGGCCAAGTCTTCTAGCACTCTTGAGCGAAGGAAAAAGGCAAGTGGGGAAAAACCCAACTTCTCCCCTGCTTCTCCCGCGTGCCAGGTAACAGAAAGCCCAGAATTAACAAGGGTTGTACGTCAATTCGTTGGGGCAAACCGCGCACCCTGGCAAGCAGAAAAAGACTTTTGACATGATTTGAAGTTCGTGCTATGATCAGGGGGATTACTCTGCGTCGTCTCCCGCAAAAGGAAAATACTTATCTCCCCACATATGCGAAGGGGCGATCGCATTGCCATCACGAGAGACGGTAGCGGCATTTTCCCGTTGGACGGGAGCAGAGTTACGGGGTGTCAGTTTCTTGGTTTTCATGGGGTAAAATCCTCCAATAGATTTGTTTTTCACAGTGTAGGAAAACTGCCAATCCAAGTCAACAGTTTCTAGGTCAATTTTTGTTAAGAAAGGGTCAAGTTTGCGAATCACACTTTCTCCCTTATTCCCGCGTGCCAGGTAACAGAAAGCCCTGAATTAACAAGGGTTGTACGTCAATTCGTTGGGGCAAACCGCGCACCCTGGCAAGCAGAAAAAGACTTTTGACATGATTTGAAGTCCGATGCTCGAATCGGGAGCATTACTCTGCGTCGTCTCCCGCAAAAGGAGCATTTTTTGGCCGCGTACCGTCGGCCAACAGAATCCATTGAGGGGCGATCGCATTGCCATCACGAGAGACGGTAGCGGCATTTTCCCGTTGGACGGGAGCAGAGTTACGGGGTGTCAGTTTCTTGGTTTTCATGGGGTAAATTCTCCAATGATGTTAATTAATTTAATTAACCGGCCTTGACATCTTCTTGTCAATAGTTTTTTGTGAAGTTTTTGTTGAGTTTTTGTTGAGTTTTTGTTAAGCTTAGATCAGCTTAAATTTCCCGAAGAAACCCCCAGCCGATGCTACTGGGGAGCAGGGAAGAATGATACCCTTAGCTTGATGTGATCGCTTTCTTAATCAAGATCAAACATAGCATCTAAATCTCTATATCCACTGACTACTCTTGCGATTTCAATTCCGTTTTCAAGAGGGAAATAAAATATCAGATAATCTTCTACTGGAAAACTTCGTAAACTAGGGATTAACTCATCGCGCCTACGTCCCAGATTGGGGAATTTAGCTAATTTTTTACAAGCCTGTTGGATTTTTTCTTTTAAAATTCTAGCAGCTTGCGGATTTTTCCCAGCCAAGTAACTATTAACTTGCTTTAAATCCAATCTAGCTGAGGGTGAGAAAATAATCTTTGACATTATTTCTGACTCATCGGGAAACCCTTAGCCTCTATTTGTTGTAAATCCTCTTCTAATTCTGAAAAAACTTCTTCGGCATTAATTCCTTCCTGTCGTCTTAATTCCTCAACGCCAATCATAACTTCCCGTTTCAATTCTTCAAATCTTCCTCGGTAAATTCTGTCTCTTTCTGCCAATAAACTCAATCCCTCTTGAATAACGGCTAAATCATCTTGATATTTTCCTGTTTTAATTTGTTGAGCAATCAAATCTTCTATTTCTGGTGTCAGTTGGATAGTGTTCATCGCTTCTCCTGATTACCTTTATATCATCCTAATCGAGTATTATAGCGCAGACTTTTTAGCATCTTATATTTTTAACAGATTTTCGGGTTTATCTCCCTGAATCTAAGTCTTCTAGCACCCGTGAGTCAAGGAAAAGGGGAACCGAGAAGAGCAAAAACCTGTACTCCCCTGCTCCCTCTCTCCCCTGACCCCTTGCTTCTCCACCGTCAATTACAAGGAAGCAACCGTGCGCCTTGGCAAGGAGAAAAAGACTTTTGACCTGATTTGAGGTTCGCGCTAGAATCAAGGGGACTACTCTGCGTCGTCTCCCGCAAACGGCAGTTCGTACCACTCTTTACAATTTCCCTCCCCATCCTCTTGCACACAAAAAGTTCCCCAATCAAGTTGAATGATCGCATTACCATCGCGAGAGACGGTAGCGGTATTTTTCCGTTGCACAGGAGCAGCATTGCGGGGTGTCAGTTTTTTGGTTTTCATGGGGTAAATCCTCCAATGATGTTAATTAATTTAATTAAGCGGCCTTGACATCTTCTCGTCAATAGTTTTCCGTGAAGTTTTTGTGAAGTTTTGTGAAGTTTAGATCTGATCAGCTTAAATTTCCCGAAGAAAACCCCGGCTCTTCTAGGTTCTGTGTGATAAGTTTAACTTACATCGGATCGATCAATCTTTGTGTCCTTTGTGTCTTTGTGGTTCGTTCCACCCCCTCGCTAGGAGGAATGTATCTTAGAATACACTTTACCCACCAAATCCAAGAGAGCCATTTTTTGTTCAAGTTGAGCATTACGCTTGACAAATTTACGAAATGATCGTTTAAACTTCTCTGTTGCAATAATCTCTCTCATTCATCTTCTGTTAATTTGGCTTTTAATTCATTAATAATATCTTCTAAGGGTTGAGGTTTTAATTCTCCTCTTTGAAAAGCCTCCCTTGCTTCTTTAGCATTTTGGGCTATTTCTTCTCGATAGGATTCTATCATTTGATTTTTGATGATTTCTATTAACATTTCTCTCTGTTCAATCGGTAGTTGATTAACTGTTATAAGAGCTTGTTCTAATGTTATCATAATTGATCCTCTTTTGATTTAAGTAATAATTTTAACTGATTGGCATCCTGAATATTAGAATAAGCAATCCGATTATTGATGCTTTCTAAATCTTGCTTTGCTCTTGAAGATATTAAAATAACGGTCATAATTTAATATCCACAATTCTGAAGATTGTTTGCTTTTAATCTGTTGATGAATTCTCTACCATGAAAACTTTCCCCACGTTTCAACTCTTGCACCCCAATCATGAATTCCCGTTTCAATTCTTCAAATCTTCCTTGGCACATTCTGTCTCTTTCTGCCAATAAACGCAATCCCTCTTCAATAACGACTAAATCATCTTGATATTTTCCTGTTTTGATTTGTTGAGCAATCAAATCTTCTATTTCCGGTGTCAGTTGGATAGTGTTCATCGCTTCTCCTAATTACCGTGCTATCATCTTAATCCAGTATTATAGCGCAGACTTTTTAGCATCTTATAGTTTTAACAGATTTTGGACAGAATGCGAGATAGACGGGTTCATCTCCCTGAGTCTAAGTCTTCTAGAACTCTTAAGCTAAGGAAAAGGGGGACTTAAGAAGAGCAACAACCAGTACGTACTCCCCTGCTCCCGGTGCTTCCCTGCTTCCCTATCCTGCTTTTGTTATAGATGAAGAAAAAGCTTGATTAGCTTGAGCATAAATTTTTAACGCTACAGACATTTGTTCTGGTGTAGTTTCTCCCTGGGATTGAAACCAAGCAAAAGTTTCTGCATCTATTTCGACTTTTACAGTAACAATATCTTCAGGTAGTCGCAATTGTGCTTTAACCCAAAAATCTTCTGATAGGGGAGGAATATCAGAAGTATCAATATCCTCATCTTTCATTGTATCAATTCTACTCCAATCTGTTTTTGAGAGATTGCTCATAATGTTGTCCTTCGTAAGATAATGCTTTTCTTAAGGATATAATGCGAATTGTTTGATCGTCAGGTTCAGTATAGACAATAACAACGACTCGTCCATCTAGTAAACCAATAGCCACAAAGCGAGCTTCTCCATAATTCTCTCGCTCATCCAATTCAACAACCATTGGCAAGTTAAAGATAGGATAGGGGTTCATCTATCGGAATCTAAGTCTTCTAGCACCCGTGAGTGGAGGGTTTCGGACGCTTCCCCAAGCTCGGCGTTTATCGGCCAAGCAAGTTGACACAATTTTTGCCTTACTTTTATGAAACCACCCTGCTAAATACCCCTTTTTAAGGGGTATTTAAAGCTGAAAAAAGGGGCTTTGCGCCCCCAAAAATCTTTAGTCAACGGCTTAAAAATCTACACCAGACTATAGACAATTACTAAACCCAAAACTGCGGCAAAGACAATTAAAGCGTAGAATTGGGCGCGACCATTTTCGAGGTATTTGAGACCTTCACCACTGACAAGAGTAGCTAAACCGGTTAAATTCACTGCCCCATCGATAACGCGATAATCCACCTCCATAATTTGCCGTGCGAGACGACGACAACCCTGGACAAAAACTCGATCATAGAGATTGTCAATGTACCACTTGTTCAGGGAAAAACGATACAAAACGGGGAATTTTTCGGCAATAGTTGCGGGGTCAATTTTCTTCTGGAGATACATCAAAGAAGCGACAGTAATCCCGATTAAAGCAATCCCCACCGAATTACCCGCCATAATCAGAAACTCTGTCCAATCAAAAGCATGAACTTCTTCCACCACTTCGTTAGGAACATGAATAAAACCCTCGAAGAAATTCTGCCAAGGTTTACCCACCAAACCAATTAACAAAGAGGGAACCGCTAAAATCATTAGAGGTAAAGTCATAGTAATTGGCGATTCGTGGGGTTCATGGGCATGATGGCCGTGGTTGTCTTCTTCCTGCGCTTCCGAGTCTAATTGCTTAACATTCATTGCCCCCGGTCCAAAAGCCGGAATCGCACCCGCATTGGCTAACAGTCGCCGTTTAATCTCCTTATTAGTGCCTCTAAACTCCCCTTCAAAGGTGTTAAAGTACATCCGGAACATATAAAAAGCTGTTAAACCCGCAGTGGCCCAACCGATTAACCATAAGGACGGGTTCGCCTCAAAAGCTAAACCGAGAATTTCATCCTTCGACCAGAAACCAGCGAAAGGAGGAATCCCACAGATGGCCAGAGTTCCCACCAGGAAAGTTAGGGCGGTAATCGGCATATACTTGCGTAAACCGCCCATCATCCGCATATCTTGCGCTAAAACCGGCTCATGACCGACCACATCCTCCATACCGTGGATGACCGAACCAGAACCGAGGAACAACATCGCTTTAAAATAAGCGTGGGTCATCAGGTGGAATAACCCCGCACTATAAGCGCCGATACCCATAGCCATAACCATGTAACCCAATTGGGAGATGGTGGAATAGGCTAAACCCTTTTTGATATCATTCTGGGTGAGGGCGATACTTGCCCCTAGAAAGGCAGTAAAGGCCCCCGTCCAAGCAATTACCGTCATCGCCGTGGGAATTGGCTCAAAAACGGGATACATCCGGGCAATCAGGAAAACTCCGGCGGCCACCATGGTGGCGGCGTGAATCAGGGCCGAAATCGGGGTCGGACCTTCCATGGCATCCGGTAGCCAGACATGAAGGGGAAATTGGGCTGATTTGGCCACCGGTCCCAGGAAGACTAAAACGGCGAATAATGCCGCTAAACTGCCGGCAATAGCTCCAGAAGAGACTAATTCCTCTAGACGTTCACCCATGATATCAAACTCGAAGCTACCAGTGGCCCAGAAAAGCCCCAGCATTCCCAGTAATAAGCCAAAATCGCCGACGCGGTTGGTAACGAAGGCTTTTTGACAGGCCTCGGCAGCCGCCGGACGAGTGAACCAGAAACCTACTAGCAGATAGGAACACATCCCCACCAATTCCCAGAAAACGTAGATCTGGACTAGGTTGGGACTAATGACCAAACCGAGCATAGAACTGCTAAAAATGCTCAGATAGGCGTAAAAACGCACATAACCGGGGTCGTGAGCCATGTAACCATCGGTATAAATCATCACCAAAAAAGCCACGGTGGTGACGATAACCGACATTAAAGCACTGAGGTGATCGATCGTATAACCCATTTTCAGGTGAAAGTTACCCGCCGATGCCCAATCGATCATTTGGTTGTAGGGAGCGTGTCCATTGATTTGACTCCACAGCAGCGCAAAAGACAGCACCATCGACGCGCCGAGGGTAGAAATGATTAATACAGCATTCACCTGTCGCAGACGATTGGTGACTTCATTAAAGGAAATTAAGCCCGCGCCGACTAGGGTAGCGCCTACCAAAGGCAGGACGGGAACTAGCCACGCGTACTGATAAAGCGGTTCCATTCAGTAATACCTAGTTTACAACTTCACACTATTTGGTTTATCTTCATCTATTGTGACATAGGTTAATTCTTAAGAAAGTGTTTATACCTAGTTTTGCTCAATAGGGCGGCGAAAGGTCAAAGGATCTTATCAATTTGGCAGTTTAGCGAGCAGGACGGTAATTTTTAGGGAGAAGCGGTAAAATTATCGAATAACCACGAAAGCAAGGAAACAATCAAACCAGCAGAAAAGGAAATTATCGCCACGATCGCCTCGCTGCCAAGATAACGGGATAAAAAACTGCCTTGAATTTG
>NZ_JADBTX010000046.1:0-13144 GCF_020245945.1 Microcystis sp. M015S2 | reverse complement strand
TCTAAGACTTTCTGGTATAGTTCACTTATCATTTTCGTTATTTAGGTCATATATAGTAAATATGACTTATCTTTTTTGGGAGTCTGTGTCTGTATTCCATGCTACATAAGCTTTTCAGCTTGCTTGTCCCCCTGTCAGCTTGCGAAAGATTAAACGGGGATGTTCTCGCGGTTGCAGGGGTTGGTGATTAGGGACAGGATTAGGCCACAAAGGGGAAATTGTGCCATTAACTTTGTTTTGTAGTCTTCTTCCCCCTAAAGTGCCTTGATAACTGCCGATAAGTTGGTCTTGGTGGGGGACAATTTCGATATTATAGATAGCTTCCCTGACTTCCGCTTGCCAAGGGTGAGTTTGAATGTTCATTTTCACCTGTAATCGCCAAGCATTGTCTAATTTAATCGTTTTTACCGTACCTTGGTGATCCACTTCTTTATTGAATTTGGGCGCGTATCCCCAGACCGAAGGCTGACAAACAGATCGATCGCAGCTTAGATCTAGGGTAATATCTTGATAAACGGGTTTATCTTGCCACAGTTTCCAAACGCCATGTTTCAGGTTTAAATGAAGGTTGCCGGTTAATAATTGCGGATCGATGGTTTCTTGACTAGGTGCGCTTGTACCACCTAGCAAAAGTAAGGGAATCGCCGCTAAAAAAGGAGATATTTTCATAGTAAACAAGCGAGGGGAAATATTAGGTATTCTAGGAAGAATAATTTCCAAATAAATTGGTAAAATCGGCTGATTTCGCTTTTATCTTCTAAATTTACTCCGCGACTACGCCACCAAAGAAGAAGAAGTAGGAGCAGATGGGCGACAATGGCCAGAGAAGAATTAATTCCCCTTATCCCCAAGAGACCGACGGCAATCATACCAGCATAACATAGAGAAATTGTCAATAAGGAAATTGTTAAGATTTTTTCTGGCCCGAGAAGGAGGGTAAAAGTGGTAATTTGGTAAATGCGATCGCCGTCCAGGTCTGGAACATCCTTGAAAATAGCGATCACAACGGTGAAAACAAGAACAAAAGCTGTTA
This sequence comes from Microcystis sp. M015S2, assembly GCF_020245945.1. Lineage (NCBI taxonomy): Bacteria > Bacillati > Cyanobacteriota > Cyanophyceae > Chroococcales > Microcystaceae > Microcystis > Microcystis sp. M015S2. The sequence continues at coordinate 12,111 of NZ_JADBTX010000046.1, read as the reverse complement.
AAACCCAGATCGAGGGATAGATAGACTGATTTTGATTGATAACTGTGTTGTAGTGGCGAAAAAGACCTAAATTAACGATGACACCCCGGACGGTAAAAATACAGAAGGCTGCCCAGAGGGGAAAGCGTTTTAAACGAACTGGTGGCAAGGAATAGGCAGTACCGATGAGTAAACTAATGCCTACGGTGATCAACAGCCAAAAACCACCGATAAAAGCCATTATAATTGCTAAAATACCGGTAAAACCTACGATCAACCGTCCTGTTAACCGAGAAAATTCGCCCTTGGCTAGGGGAAGCTGGGGTTTATTGATTTTATCGATGTCGATGTCTTCCAACTGATTTAAACCGACGATATAGACATTACCCGCAAGACAAGCGACCCAAGTGAGCAATAAAACCGACCAATGGCTAAAAAAATCGCTAATATTGCCTAGAGCAATTAAATAAAGACTTAAAACACTCAAAGAAGTGCCGATAATCGTATGGGGACGGGAAAATTGCCAGAGACTCCCTAACCAGCGGAGAAAGTTAGGCTGGGGATGGTTAACTGGAAGAAAAGGAGCTTGATTCATCAGACCTCTTGTAAAAATCAAAAATTGTCGTGGTTGGTGAGGGGTCGGTCGTCAGTAGTCGGTCGTCAGGAGAATTGGGAATGAATAAAAATCAATTAAATGGTCTATTTAGGGTTTGCTGAATAAATGTGAAATGTAGGCAAGGTAGAGGTTTTGTGGCTTTTCTCCCGAAACAGGTGCAAGATTCTGAGAGAATCGTGCTTCAAAACCTTGCGTCTTCATGGTTCCGCGTCCTGTAGGGGCGAAGCATTCGGACAATAACTTATCGGTGAAACCGTAGATTTTCTATCCGAATGCTTCGCCCGTACTTTTTCAGCAAACCCTATTTAGCGATTTTATGCCGCTTAATCCTTATTTTTGACGTTTTTAAGCCCTCAAAAATCAATTATGCCAGAGGTCGATCAAAAAAAATCAATCCTAGGGCAAGTAATCTGTTAAAATGATAGTCCAGACGCAAACCCTGTGGAGAGGTGGCAGAGTGGTTGAATGCGGCAGACTCGAAATCTGCTTTAGGGTCACACCTAACGTGGGTTCAAATCCCACCCTCTCCGTTGAACTGATAACTTAGTGCTGTCGTTAACGGTCTTAAGAGATATAGCGTTACTGTGGGTAGTTTCCGACTGGTGACTAGATTTAGACAACAAAAATCGACCCTGATTGTGAAGAGCAAAAGCCTTTCTAATCTCCTTAACTTCTTTACTTTTTCATGGCCAGGGTCAAACCATCACCAATAGGAATAATACTGATATTTACCCGTTCATCCTGCTGAATTTTGGCATTAAGTGAACGGATAATTTTGGTGCGATTATCGGTGCTATCGGCCGCCGCTACTCGTCCTGACCAAAAAACATTATCGATAGCGATAATTCCGCCCCTTCTGACCAATTGTAACGCCTGTTCGTAGTAGCGATCATAATTACTTTTATCGGCATCGATAAAGACAAAATCAAAACTATTACTTTCTCCCCCGGCGATTAATTGATCTAAAGTCTCCAGGGCCGGGGCAATTCTTAAATCGATTTTATCGGCGACACCGGCCTGCTGCCAATAACGGCGGGCTATACTGGTATATTCTTCGCTTAGATCACAGGCGATCAGCTGGCCTTGGGGGGGTAAAGCTAAGGCCACCACTAGAGAACTATAACCGGTAAAAACCCCTATTTCTAGGGTTTTTTTCGCCCCGATCGCCTGTACTAAAAAAGCCATAAACTGACCTTGTTCGGGGGCAATCTGCATGACTGCCAGGGGTTGAGAGGCAGTTTCTTGACGTAACTGAGCTAAAATCGGGGGTTCTCGCAGACAGATAGATTGATAATAGGAATAAAATTGTCGATCAAGTCCAAGAGTTTGATTAGCCATAAAAAAATTCCTAGTGAATGGGTTGATCGGGTAAAATTCTGGGTAATCTGAAGCCAGAGAGAGTGCATTGGTTGACCAAAAAGGAAGACTTGGCAGGAAGCAAATCATGATGAAACCCGACTCGGAGCATTTCTTTAACGAAGATCTCGAACAGTTGTTAGAGAGTTTAGAAGACAAAGACACCGACGGTGACGAGGCTCTAGACGAACTCAGCTTTTTATTTGAGCAGATTTCCCCTCCAGCGGCGAGGTATGGGGCTTCTCTTGACCAAAACCTGTCTTTCTTGCCCTTAGAACAGGAATTAGAGGAACTTTTTGGCGATAGCATCAATTGGGAAGAAGCCGCCACTAATGATCTTCATTCTACCCGTGGGACTGCTGCCAAGTCAGAAGCCGAAGATTGGGATGATCTGGAATCGCTGCTGCTAGAAAATGCAGCGGTTCGGGACTCAGAAGCAATTATAACCATCAGCAACCCGAATTTTTACGACAGCCTCGAAGACTTAGAAGCTTTTCTGGAACAACCCACTCCACCGGCGCAATCGCCACTGCCAGACATCTTTGAATCCCTAGAGGTCATCCTCTGGGAATCCACAGCAGGGGAGCCGCTGGCCGCGGTGGAATCTCTCCAAGGGTTAGAATCACTGGAAATTGTCCCAGAAAGCTCCCCAGAGGATGAATTCAAGGATTTAGAAAAACTCCTCGAAGAAACCAATCAGGTGATGGCAGCAAATCCGGCGGCCAGTTTCAGTCCACCGGTCGGGTTAAATAACCTGCGTCCCCTTGTCGGTAAAGCTTTTGAACAGACGACGCGGGTACCGATCAAACAATTGGATAACCTCAGCAATCTGATCGGGGAACTGGTGGTTAAACGCAATCGCCTTGAACAGGAACAGGATCGCCTGCGTCTCTTTTTAGATAATTTGCTTAACCAAGTCCAAAATCTCAGCGATGTGGGCAGTCGGATGCAGGATCTCTATGAAAGAAGCCTCCTAGAAGGGGCTTTACTGGCTAGTGGCAATGCTGGCGGTGCCATCGGTTACGGTAGAGTTAAGGGAGAAAATCAGGGCAATTCGGCTATGACCGGGCAACTAGATGCCCTAGAGATCGACCGTTTTACCGATTTCCACTTATTATCCCAAGAGATGATCGAATTGATCGTGCGAGTGCGAGAATCGGCCTCTGATATTCAATATGTCGTCGATGAAACCGATCAGGTGACGCGCAGTCTGCGACAGGCTACCACCCAACTACAGGAAGGGATGACCAAATCGCGCATGGTTCCCTTTAGTCAAACTGCCGATCATCTACCCCGGGCAATTCACGATATTTCCCTGAAACTGCACAAGCAAGCCAAATTAAAAGTGGAAGGGGGGGGTGTTCTCATCGATCAGATGATCCTTGAACATCTCAATAGTCCCATGATCCATCTGGTCAACAATGCGATCACCCACGGCATTGAATCACCCCAAGAACGCATGGCCAAAGGCAAACCCGCCCTCGGTACGATCTCTGTCCGGGCATTCCTACAGGGGAATCAAACCGTGATCACCGTTAGTGATGATGGGGCTGGTATTGATGCTAATCGGGTTAAACTTAAGGCGATCGAGAAAGGCCTGATCAGCGATAGGGAAGCTCAAAACCTCAGTCCCCAAGAAGTCTATGAAATTCTTTTTCATCCCGGTTTTAGTACCAAAGATCAGGCCGATGATTTTGCCGGTCGTGGGGTGGGTTTAGATGTGGTGCGAACCAGTTTAATCGATGTGCGCGGGACCGTTACTATTGACTCGGTACTGGGCAAAGGAAGCACTTTTACGATCCGTTTACCCCTAACCCTGAGTATCTGTAAGGCCCTCTGTTGTGTTAGTAATCATGCGCGCATCGGTTTCTCCATGGACGGAGTGGAAGATATGAAGGATTTCCGGGCCAGGGATATCCAAATAGATGGGCAGGGACGGCCCTGCGTTTTCTGGCAAAATACTTTACTACCTTTCCAACCCCTGAGCGAGTTGCTTTCCTACAATCGACAACTTAGTCGCGGTAGTTTTTACACCGGCAAGCAGCAGGAAGACTCTTTTTCGATCGTCATCCTGCGCTGTGGCAATAATCTCCTCGCGGTACAGGTGGATCAAGTGATCGGTGAACTGGAAATCGTCATCAAACAGATCGAAGGACCGATTCCGAAAACGGCTGGGATTGCTGGGGCGACGGTTTTAGGCGATGGTACGGTGATGCCCGTCGGCGATGTGTTAGAGTTAATCGACATCGCCAGGGGTCGTCTGCGTATCGATAACGGTGGTCTTTGGCGCCAACCTGCCCCCCCCGTGGAGGTGGAAACTGACCAAAAATCCGAGGCTATGGTTCTGATTGTCGATGATTCGATTACTGTTCGGGAATTGCTCTCTTTAAGCTTTAGTAAAGCTGGTTATCGTGTGGAACAGGCCCGGGATGGTCAAGAAGCTTGGGAAAAATTACGCGGCGGTTTGCCCTGTGATATCGTTTTCTGCGATATCGAGATGCCCCGCATGAATGGCCTAGAATTACTGTCTAATTTGCAAAAAGACCCCCGATTGGCGGCGATTCCTGTGGCTTTGTTGACTTCCCGAGGATCGGAACGTCATCGCCAGGTGGCGGCAAAATTAGGAGCCCGTGGCTATTTTACCAAACCCTACACGGAAAGAGATTTACTCTCGGCAGCCGAAAGAATGATTGCGGGGGAAGCGTTACTAGCTAATAGCATTAAAGCGACTCCTAATCAGCTTTCATCCTCCGATACAACATTAATTGATAGTAATCACCCTAATTTTTGGACATAATCGAGTCCTCTGATCTTGATTGTCGATGATTCGGTAATGGTGCGGGAAATGTTAGCGGTTTCTTTGGTTAAAGCTGGTTATCGCATCGAACAGGCCCGGGACGGTTTAGAAGCATGGGAAAAATTACGGGACAGATTAGCTTGTGATCTGATTCTCGGCGATATCGAAATGCTTCGCCTGAATGGGTTAGAATTGCTCTCTCGTCTGCAAGAGGATGAACAACTTCAGGGGATACCAGTGGCAATGATTACCTCGCGCGGGGCGCGAAAAATGCAGCATCTCGCCGCCGCTAAAGGAGCAAAAGGTTATTTTGTCAAGGCCTATATTGAGGATGTTTTACTGTCGGCAGCCCAACGTTTAATCGCTGGTGAAGTATTAATCCAAAAAGAAAGTCCCGCGGATTAGCTGAGGTTAACTTGCTAATTTGAATTGGGTTTCTGGAAAATCATTAAATGTTGTTGGGGCAAAGTCTCGATGATTTCTTCTGGCAGTAAACCGACAGCGGCCATTTCTTTTTCTACCTGTCTGCGGGTCATTTTATGAAGGGACTTGATGGGAATCAGAGGATTTTCACGACGGTATTCTACTAATACCACCCTACCATCGGGTTTTAAGGATTTGACCAGATTTTCCATCATCTCGCGGGGACAGGAAAACTCGTGATAAGCATCGACCATTAAAGCTAAATCGAGCGCATTTATAGGCAATTTAGGATCGGTTTCTGTGGCGAGAATTGTGGTGACATTCTTAACTTGATTTTCCTCGGCTAAAAAATCAATTGCCCCTAGCATTTCCGGTTGCACATCGACAGCGAAAACTTGTTCTACTAAATTCGCCATAGGAAAACTAAAATAACCTGTCCCCGCGCCGATATCTGCTACTATATCTGTGGGTTTTAAATCTAGTGCCGTGATCAGATCATCGGGTTTTTCTGTGAAACGGCGACTAGGACGTTCTAACCATAACATTTCTTGGTGTCCCATGACTTTAGCGATTTCCCGTCCTAGATAAAATTTACCGATACCATCGCGACTATGAAGCGATCGAATCTGATAATATTCCTCTGGCACTAAAACTGAAGCATCGTAGGTAAAATTTAATAATCCGAAACTACAGCAAAGCAGTATTAGGCAGGTGACGATAATAATAGTTCTTTTGATCATCATGAGAAACCCAGTGGCGTATCATTGAAATTAGCTGCAGATCATTGTACCAAGACATCTTAACAGAAACACCTATAGCGGTTTTCCCAGAAGTGAGTCCCGATTGAAACCTCTATCTATCAAAGTATTTACTATACCTCATTAGACTGAAAACCGTTATAATCAATCTATAATAAATCGCATATGCGTATCGATTAAAGGTCTTCGTCACCCGATTCAGCAAGAGATGATGGTTAACTGGCACTTACGAGCAAGGATAAAAACCGTTTTTCCCAACCAGTCTATCCTCTTTTGATTATCTTGACAGTTATCTTAATAGTGAGGTACGAAGTCTCTGGTTTTAGGGAACGGCAGAACTGCGGAACAGTAGCTGTTCGTCCAGAGATGATGCCAAATACCGTCATACTTCATCTTTATGAGAAACGCTCTAATCAGGGTGAGGGTTTTTGCTTGTTGTCGCCACTGCTTGTCAATTTACTTTACAATTCTGGTAGTTTTTGATAACATCTTGGTAAAATGTTCGTGGTTTTCTCCCAGCTAGGGGACGGCTTATATCAAGGATTATCCTAGTGTAAGCAATCTTCTCGGATTTCCAGAAAACATCGCCGATTAACCTGAAATTTATGGGCATCTTAGATGAGCAATCTTGGTGGAAGTGATTTTGTATTTTTTAAACATTTTAACCTCACAAAAATCTTTTGTCTTGAGGAAGCCATCTTGACCTACTATCCTAAAACCAGAAAGAAAATAATCAAATAAATAACCGCAATGAATCAAGAGAAAAATCGGTAAACTGGAAAAAACTGTTATCATTTACCATCCTTCAATACAATAATTAGTCTGTTTAATTCCATGCCAAAAACTGAGCCAATCCAAGTCATTATATCGAAATTTAAAGATACTACTCTCTGGTTACTATTTTCCCTATCGGCAATCGTCCTGCTCTGGAAATTAGGACAGAGGAGTTTAGAAGATTGGGATGAAGCCATATATGCACAAATTTCTAAAGAGATTGTAGAAAATGGTGACTGGATAACTCTACATTACGGATATGTGCCTTGGTTTCATAAACCCCCCCTATTTATGTGGTCAACCGCTGCTTTTTTTCAATTATTTGGGGTTGACGAATTTTGGGCAAGAGCGGCTTCGGCTTTATCAGGAGTCGCCTTAATTGCTATTATCTATTTGATTGGTAAAAAAGTTTATGGATATTGGGCAGGAGTTTTTGCCTCGTTGATTTTGTTGGCAAGTTATCAATTTGTCAATTCTGCTCGGTTTGGTACCACCGATATGATGCTGACATTCTTTCTATTTCTATCACTTTACGGTTATCTTCATCTTCGCCAAGGCAATCAAAAATGGTGGTATTTTATTGGTACTGCTTGTGCCTTAGCTTTTATGGTTAAAGGTTTTGCTGCCATTGTTGCACCAGCTGCCATTATGATAACGCTATTAATTGAAAGGCAGTTATTAACTACTTTTAAATCGAAACATTTTTGGCTAAGTATTGTCTTGGCTACCTTGATAATTCTTCCCTGGCATTTAACAGTGCTACTACAGCATGGACAGGCTTTTTTGGGGAAATACTTAGGTTATCATGTGATTGAACGGGCAACCCGCCCTCTCGAGGGAAACAGTGGAGACTTTCTCTCATATTTCCGAACAGTTATTCGATTCTTTTTTCCTTGGGTTTATCTAATTCCTTTTGCATTTATCGTCAGCGCAAAAGATACTTTAAAACCCCATAGTTCGTCGAGAATTCTAATGGTTTTTTTTCTGGTGGTTTTTGGTCTATATAGTTTGGTATCAACCAAATTAAGCTGGTATATTCTTCCCCTTTATCCGATTTTTGCAATTTTTATCGGTTATTTATTTCAAAAGGCACAAGCTTGTTCTACTGCTCGTTCGTGGATATTGATTAGTATCGCAACTGTAGCTTTAGTTATTTTCCCTTTAACGCCGCTAAAAATTGTTGGTATTATCAGTCCTTCAGTTAAACAGATAGTAGCAGTTTTTTGTTTTGTGATCGTAGCAACTCTACTCGTTCTCATTTTACTGAAAAGGCTTACTCCTAGGTCGGCGACTATTTTACTATTTGCAGTTTTTGTCTTTTCTGGAATCAGAGAAGTTAGAGGACTTTATACTGCAAGAGTAACCCCCCTATCTGCCTTAGCACAAGTGGCAGAGCAAGAGGATTTTAATAAGAAAAATCCCTTAATAATTGCTAAGTTATCTGCTGATCTTAATCATCCCAGTGCTTTATTTTATAGTAATAGACCGATTTGGTGGGTGAGGAGTGCCGAAGAACTTAAAACTGCCGTCAATAGCGATAAAAATCATGAAATTATTATGAGTAAAGAAGATTTTGAGAATTTATCTTCCGACTATAAAATTCAAGTATTATCCGAAAAAGCTAGTCTAGTTTATGCTAAAATTTATCCTAAGAAATTTCCTGAAATAAATAAGTAAAAAATCTATTTTATAGATAATAATTTATTTAATTCTGTAGCTTGAGATTGCTAAAATACAGGATTAGATAATGAGGAAAAATTTTAAAATCTTCTGCCTGCCTGATCATGAATATACTTGTTAGTCTTGCTCGATTACATAGAAAACAACTTAGTTTCGCCCTTCTGGTGTTTTTGATTATAGGTAGCACTTGGTTAGCTTTCTTATTCGCTCCAGAAAGAACAAATGATGGTCTTGTTCATTTATTTTGGAATAGTTTTTGGGCAGAGCAAGTTAAGTCTGGAGATTTATTCCCAAAATGGTATGCTCAAGGCTATGGAGGCTACGGAAATGCTGCATTTTTATTCTATCCTCCTCTTTTAAGATATGTAGCTTTTCCCTATCATTTGCTCGGATTTTCTCCAGTTGTTGCCCTAAGATTTACGGTGCTAACTATTTTGCTGATCAATATAATTAGTGCCTCAACTCTAGCAATGTATTTATTTAAAAGAAAGAGCATAGGTTACTATCAACTAATTATTATTTTAGCAATTAATCCTTACCTATTTTACTGTTTATTTTGGCGCGGAGCATTAGCAGAATGTTTAGCCATTGCTTTAATGCCTTTTTTTATTGTCGCTCTCTTAAAAGTATCCAATGTAATTACTTTCGCCAATGGTTTAGCACTAACAATCACAACTTCTTTGATAGCACTAGCTCATCTACCTAGTCTGATTATTATATTTTTTCTGTTTGGTATTTATTCGCTAATTATCCTGTTTAAAAATAGAAATTTTCGGGATTTTGGCTGGCGGATTCTCTTTTTTATCATCGGCATAATTGTTTCTTTTCCTTACCTAATTCCTGCGGTTTTTAATTTAAAGGAAATTCGTCAACCGATAGGAACTTCCCTGGGTGATTGGGTGGCTTTTGGTAATAACTTTTATCAAAATCGACATACTTTTATAATTAGTCTCATTTTCAGCATCTATCTAATTATCTATATCTTAAGTATTCGATCAGTTTGGCAGAGAAGAAACAAGTTAGAAAAATTTGATTTTGATCCGGTTGCTCTCATAGTTTTATCGGGCCTGAGTATATTGATGATTTCACCTCTTTCTTTACCCCTCTACAAAATCATTTTTCCCTTGCAAAAAATCCAGTTTCCCTTTCGCTTTATTGCCGTGGCAGCGGGCCTAGTTTCTACTTTGGCAATTCTCTCTATTTCTGTGAATTTTAAACAGTTCAAAAAACGCCTTTTAGTCAGCTTGTTAGTCATTGCTAGTTTGTCTATTCCCCATTACCTTTTATTATCAAGTATCCTAACTCCTGTTTACCAAGATTCCCTGGCCAAAGAACAACTCAATAACTTAATTAATGCCAGAATTAAACAGCCATCTTATCAATCCCAAAGAATAGCAACGGCAAATTTTTTACCAGTAGAACCAATTAAAGTCGGAGGTAAAGGATTTAATCTAGCGGCTGGTCTCTTAATTGTTCCAGATGTAGTAGATTATCTTCCAGCTGCCCTCAGTGAGAAAACACCTTTCTGGAAATTTCAAGGTAATACCGTTTCTCCTGCTCAAGGTTATCAAGACCATTATGTTCGCAATGGTGACGGTCAATTAGCTATGGTCAAAGCTTCTTTATATAATCGTATTTGGGATTGCGAAATCGTTTCAGATACTCAGGTTGATCTGGGAATTACTTATTTTAGTCGCTGGCACTTTGAAACTAATCCCAAAGGAATGATTAGCAGTCAGGGAATCTCTCAGGACGGCTTATTTACTCTGCAATTAAAACCGGGAAAATACCAACTAATTGCTCAATATCGTGCTTAACTAAAGGGAAAAAAATAAATTCCCCGTCCGGGACAGGGAAAACATCTATCTTGATCAACAAAACAATTAATCCAAAAATCCCATTAAAGTTTCGGGATCATCGATTTCATTGGAAGCAACGGGACGATTACCCATGACTGTATAGGTTTCGCTAATGTGCAGATGACTGAGAGCGATCGGACGATTGCCAGAAATCGCTAGAGTGCTACTGACTTCCATACCGCTAGAGCCGACAGGACGCAATCCACCGACGGAAGAATAGGTACTAACAATTTTCAGATGGCTAACTTCCACGGGACGGCCTCCGGGTAACATTTCATCTTCCGTGAAGTGAAGATGGCTAGTACCAACAGGACGATTTTCGGGTAAGCGATGTTCAGGTTGATAGAATTTTAACGCTTTGGAAGCCGATTCAGCGTTGTTTTTCACCGAAAGGGCGACCACTTCTTTATCTTTGGCGGTTTTAGCCGTAGTAGCTTTACCGCGTGTGCTGGTCTTTTCTTCTGTGGTTGCTGGGGTTTGAGTCCCGTTCGTTTCTAGATTTTCCACCGTCATAACCTGATACTCCTTTCCGTTAATAGCTTCGGGGAAACGATAAGATTTAAGTTTAGGGTATTCTCGAAGACTTTTAATCTTTTTTTAAAATCCTCTCTAATATTAAGATACATCTTTCTTTCCCAAAACCCTATAAGTGTTGGTAATTTGATTGTTGACACTCCCCGCCGTAAAACGGACGGGGATTCTTGGTTCAACGACAGGGCTTAAAAATCTAAAGGAAGTGTAACCTTCACCGTTCGGCTGAGCTCACGGCCGAAGCCCTAGGACCCAATATCCCATCTAAAGATGCCAATATCGAGCCAGTGGCAATAGACCCCTAGCGGCCTTATCTCCCCAAGCGTAGATTATACTATGCGGGTATGCCCTATCCTACAGTTTGATTTTTCAAGGTTATGGGTGCTAGTTTTCGGTACTCGTTAGAGTCCATGGGTTTTTTAAGAGGTTATTCGCACCTCTGTGCAAGGAAGCCCAACCACTAGCATGAGCGTCCGTGTGTTTTTTATACCGCTTACGAGCGGTTTAACTTAAAGGAGGGTGCTTTTAGTCCGCCGATATTGTAGTCTATTTACAACACAATGTCAAGACCTAATATCTTACAAGTGAGACTTTCTGACGAAGAACTAGAAAAACTAAAACGGTATGCTCAACAAAAACAAATTTCTGCTGCCGAAGTTGTCAGGGATTGGATTAAAAATCAACAGTAATCAAGCAGCCCTAAAAGGGGCGGGGTTTTCAACCCAAATTTCCGATAATTTATCTCAAATGTCGGGGTGAATATCCTCGCGCTTAGTGACGGGATAAAACCCCGACTAATATAAAACAGGGAAGCACGATTAAAAATAAGTGTCCAGTCTCCTGACAAAATCTGGAATAACTTCTTCTTTTAAGGGTCTTGACCTACTTAGGCCAAATAGCTACTATAGCAGTTTTCATCAGAATGAGGTATGGGCAAGGGGCTTAAACCCCTTGTTGGCAAAACTTGTCGATACCTCAGTAACGTCAAAAGCACTATATATTCGTCCATTGATTGAAAACGCTGGCGCTCATTTAATTTTTCTTCCACCTTATTCTCCTGATTTTTCTCCTCTTGAAAATTGTTGGTCTAAAATTAAGCAAATTTTGAAAACATTGGAACCTCGCAACTATTCAGAACTCAGGCAAGCAGTTTGTGGTGCTTTAAGCGCAATTACCCTTAAAGATATTCATGGCTGGTTCCTGAGAGGGGGACAAGCGAGCTAGAAGGTAGATAGGGCAAGCGATATCGCTCTTTGTCCTTTGATGTAATCCTTCAACCGATAGCGGCTAATTTGCATTAGCTCTTCTATATTTTTTTGGAACATTTGATGTAGCCCG